>JADEXW010000875.1 GCA_015206935.1 Pseudanabaenaceae cyanobacterium LEGE 13415
ATATGAGACAACAGATGCAATGCTATGATTGCCTCAATAAGGCATGAAAAAAGCGCGACACCTGCCGCGCTCAGTTCGAGATCCAAAGATGTAGAGACTATCTCAGGTAGTTTGCCTCTGCTTCGAGCATCCGAAGCAATGCTTGATCACCACGAGCTTTTGCAGCTTCCATACGACGTTGCAGATTTCGTTGTAGGTTTTCACGATGCAGTCTGGAAACTTCTGCGGAGTGGAGACGATTTCTATTCATAATTCAGACTTCCTAGAGGTTAGCTTTTCTTATCACCATGATTTAATTTTAGCATCAGTCCTTTGGAACTGTAGTGTTTGCTACAAAAAATTCATATTTTCGATCGATCAATGATAGTTACCCTGTTGACAGATTTCGGATTGAGTGATGTCTATGTTGGCGTGATGAAGGGAGCGATCGCTCAAATCAATTCCCAGATTCAAACGATCGATTTAACTCACGAAGTTCCACCCCAAGATATTGCCGCCGCTCGTTTCCATTTGATGAATGCTTACCCGTATTTTCCAGAAGGAACGATTCATGTTGCAGTCATTGATCCGGGTGTGGGAAGTCAACGTCGATCGATTGCAGTTCAACTCAAATCAGGCTATGTCGTGAGTCCTGATAATGGTTTGATTAGCGGTTTACTGAATGAAGCGATCGCAGCGGTCGAATTGAACAATCCGCAATATTGGCGATGTCAAACTCCGAGCGCTACTTTTCACGGACGCGATATTTTTGCCCCTGTGGGAGCGCATCTTGCAACTGGTATTTCGTTAAAAGAATTGGGAACTGAGATTGATTTAGACTCGATCGTTCGGTTGCCGATTCCTGATGTGATTGAAACTGAAACCGAGTTACGCGGGGTGATTCAAGCGATCGATCATTTCGGCAATTTGATCACGAATATTCCAGGGGAAAAGGTTCGCGATCGGAGTTGGAATATTCGGATCAATCAAAAGATTTATCCTGGTAAAAAAACTTATGCGGATGCAGCGATCGGTGAGATTGTTGGACTAATCGGAAGTCACGGCTGGATTGAACTGGCAATGAATCGCGGCAATGCTCAAAGTTTTTTGAAATTAAAAGTTGGAGATGCGATCGTGGTTATTTAGTTCCGATCGATTTCACCAACGGTTCAAACACTGAGATTAGATCTTCCCGACTCACCACTAATGTTGGATACGATCGCGTACTGTAATCTTTTCCAACTTGCAATGGAAAGATTGGCTCAGATTGTAACGGATGCCAAACTGCCCCCGCCGCTTGTACGATCGCCCAAACTGCTGCAATATCCCAAATTTTCGGAGTTGCTTCTACTCCACCCATTGTTGCTCCGGCTGCAACGGTTAATAAGTTATAAGTCGCAACTCCCAACATCCGAATCTTTGCTGGAAAAGGAGTTTTTAGCACCGAAGTACTCCGGGCACAGAGATTAAAAAAGTGATTGCCGGTTAGTGCTTCTTGACTGGAATGGATCAGTTTGTCATTGAGAAATGCACCTGTTGGCAACTCTAATCCTGACTGACCTTGCCAAAATCCATGAAACGATTGATTTAAGGGCGGAAGATGCACATAGCCAAACACAGGAATGCCTTGATACAGAAGCGCGATCGAAATGCCCCACAGCGGCAATCCACGAGCAAAATTCGTCGTGCCATCCAAAGGATCAATAATCCAGCACCACTCTCGATCGGGAAAAATATGCTCGACTTCCTCGCTCAGAAGCCCGTGATCGGGGAAGGTTTTAGCGATTGCGTTCCGAATCTGTTCATCTGCCCAACGATCAGATTGTGTGACTAAGCTTCCGTCCGCTTTTTCCGCTGCTTGCACCCT
>JADEXW010000220.1 GCA_015206935.1 Pseudanabaenaceae cyanobacterium LEGE 13415
CCCTTAGTTCCACAACCCACTTTCGCGTTGCTCTTGAACTCATCGTAATGACTTCAACACAAACCTACACCTGTAAGCCCTAAATCCCCCAAATTTGGGGGATTTAGGGGGCGATTCCCGAACAAGCTGTCACACGAAGCATTCATCGAACTCAGATCAATGAACCCCTGCGATTTGTCCGAAGAGCGATCGCCAACTCCCGCCCAACCACCAATCTCCTACCACACAAACCACGATACCGAGAAGCGATCCCATGATCACTTGAACAGGAGTATGTCCTAACAGTTCTTTCAGACGGGCTTCGTTGAAATGATGCTCCCCTGTGAAAAATTCATCGATGATCTGATTCAGAATTTTGGCTTGTTTTCCGGCAGCTTGTCGAACGCCTTGGGAATCGTACATCACGATAAAAGCCACGATCGTCGCGATCGCAAATTGTGTACTGTCCCAACCATCGGTTAATCCGACTCCCGTTGCAAGCGCGGTTACAAGTGCCGAATGGGAGCTTGGCATTCCGCCAGTTTCCACTAGCACTTTGAAATTTACTTTGCGATGCACAATCAGTTCGATGATTAACTTAGTCGCTTGGGCAATCAAACAGGCAATGAGGGCTAGGAGCAGCACTCTGTTCTCAACAATGTCACCAAAGTCCTGCATTCGTTTAGGGGTAGATAAAGTTTAATTCTTACGAGCCGTAATGTAATTCGCGATCGCCATTAGGGGAAGCGCTTTCTCACCAAATCCAGCGACTTCTGCCTTTGCTTGTTCGACCAGTTGATCCGCTTGACGACGCGATTCTTCCATTCCGAGCAGGCGGGGGTAAGTGGCTTTCTCGACATTCATATCTTTGCCGATACTCTTACCGAGTTCTTCTTGCGTGGAGGTGATGTCAAGCAAATCATCAACGATCTGGAACGCAAGCCCGATCGATTGAGCATAATTCGTCAAGTGCTGGATATCGGACTCGGAGCCACCTGCGAGAATGCCACCGCTGACGACGGATGCTTCAAGTAGGGCGGCTGTCTTATGCGTGTGGATAAAATTGAGCGTATCGAGGGTGACATCCTTTTTGCCTTCACATTCGAGATCGACCACTTGACCGCCGACCAGTCCAGCGGCTCCAACGGCGCGACCGAGACGAGAGACGACTTTGATTAAGCGATCGGCAGGAACATTCTTTGTTTCTTCTACAATATGCTCAAACGCATACGCAAGTAAGCCATCTCCGGCTAGGATTGCGACGGCTTCCCCGAACACTTTGTGATTGGTTAATTTGCCACGTCGGTAATCGTCGTTATCCATCGCGGGCAAATCATCGTGAATCAGCGACATGGTGTGAATCATTTCGAGAGCGCAAGCGGTGGGCATTGCCATCTCAGTCGTACCGTCTAACAGATCGCAGGTTGCGAGGCAGAGAACGGGACGCAATCTTTTTCCACCTGCTAGAAGCGAATAGCGCATTGCTTCGTAGATTTGCTTCGGATAAACCACCGGAAAAGCTCGATCGAGGGCGGTTTCAACGAGTTGTTGCTTTGCCGCTAAATAGCCTTTCAAATCAAATAAGGAGGCTTGATTTGATTGCGTTTCTCCTGTCACGACCATTCCGATCTCCTCCGAATTTCAATGCGCGTATGTAAAGTTAACTTAACGTTGGAAGCGTTGTTGATAGCTCCATACTGTATTGTGCAACAGCATGGTCACAGTCATCGCACCCACTCCACCCGGAACGGGTGTAAGATATCCCGCAACGGATTGTACCGCATTGAAATCCACATCTCCGACTAATCGGCTTTTTCCAGTTTCGTCAGTAATTCGATTAATTCCAACATCCACGACGATCGCGCCCGGTTTTACCATTTCGGCGGTAATTAAATTCGGACGACCGACAGCAGCAACCAGGATATCGGCTTCACGAGCGACTTCCGAGAGATTTGGAGTGCGGGAATGCGCGATCGTGACCGTTGCATCGGCATCCAGCAGCATTAGAGCGATCGGTTTTCCGACTAAAATACTGCGCCCGATCACGACTGCTTTTTTGCCACGGGGATCGATTCCATACTCTTCGAGCAGTCGCATTACACCATAAGGGGTACAGCTTCTTAATCCTGGCTCAGTTCGGACGAGTCGCCCCAAATTCATCGGATGTAAACCGTCTGCATCTTTATCCGGGTGAATCTGATTGAGAAGTGCCACGCTGTCGAGATGATCGGGGAGGGGTAATTGTACGAGAATGCCATCCACTCGATCGTCTTGATTCAGTTCATCAATGACAGCCGCGAGTTCTTCTTGAGTGGTCTCAGTTGGGAAATGTTTACCGAATGAAGCGATTCCGACTGCGGCGCAGGCTTTTTCTTTGTTGCGAACATAGGCAGCACTGGCGGGATTGTCTCCGACCATGAGAACGGCGAGACCTGGAGGGCGACCATATTGAGGAGTCAGAGAGCGGACTTGTTCGGTGAGCGCGGCTTGCATCTTTTGGGCAAGGGCTTTTCCGTCGAGAAGTTGAGCGATCGAAGACATAGGAACCTGTGGAAATGCAAAAATTCTCACCAAAACCTGTGAAGATCGTTCAAAATGTGAACCAAGATTGCTCAGATTGAAGATTTGTTTTCCCGGTTTCGGTTTGGGAATGGTTGCATTTTTAGAATATCGACTTATCTAGTGTCGCAGATTTGCGATCGAGTTTGATGCTGTGAAGGGGTTGCTCTCTAACTGGAGTTGTTCAGAGGTAAGGGCAGATGAGTTTCTCAAGAGTAGGTTCGGTGGTGCTGTGTTTGAGTGCGATCGGGTGTAGTGCGTCTCCGAATTTGCCTGCGTCATCAGGGAATTTGATTACAGCGTTGCAGCCTGGGGAACGGGTGAAGATTCGGGACGTGGGATCGAAGCGCGATCGTCTGGTTCAGGTGGAAGGAAAGATTAAGGCGCAGGCTCCTTTAGTGGGCGGACAACGGGCGTATGAGGTGCAGGACGATACGGGAAGCGTTTGGATTGTGACGAATCGATCGATTCCACCTGCGGGGAGTTCGGTCACGGTTTCCGGTACAGTCAGGCTGCAAAAGATTGATCTTGCAGGTCAGGATCAAAGCACTGTTTTTATTGAGCAGCAATGAAGCCAGAAGTCTCAATTGCCATTATTCCAAACCAAGATCAATTCCTCTTACAACTCCGTGACAATATCCCGAATATCGCTTATCCAGGTCATTGGGGATTATTTGGTGGACATATTGAAGCCGATGAATCTCCAGAAATTGCTGTGGTACGGGAGTTGCAAGAGGAAATTTCTTTTTCACCCGCTGAAGTTGAGAAGTTTGGAATTTACGAAGACGATCGCGCAATTCGGCATGTATTCATCGCTCAGTTGAACGTGGGGATCGAGGATCTGATCTTGTTGGAAGGATGGGATTTGGGATTATTTACACGATCGCAAATCGAAAAAGGGGAGCGATTTAGCGATCGAGCAAACCAAATCCGACCTCTGGGTGCAATTCATCAACGAATTTTGCTAGACTTCATCAAGAAAAACGGCTGAGATCAGTTGATCTATCGCGATCCTAAATTAGTCGTGAATGCTAGGGTTGATCGTGCCCCCTAACCCCCAAGCTTGGGGGAACAAGAGTCTTAGCCCCCAGAATTGGGGGTTGGGGGCGTTCCCGAATCTCACAACTCAAACCAGATTGCTATCTATGGATTTGGTGCGGCTACAAAAGGCGTTATCGGTGGAAGCCGATCGCGGATTTAATGACCTGGAGGGAAACCAATTTCGCTTCAGTGAATTTTTGCATCTGAGTTTGAGCGATTCGAGTGCGGAATTGCCCAAGACAGAGCGGGAAAAATGTCGAGCGATCGCGGATCAATACTCGAAATATTCTGAACTCGAATTTGCGCAACGGCAGCACCTTGTCGCTGAAACTCGCCGCTTTCTCTATCAAATTAAAAAAGCTGAAGAACAAGCAAATTCTACTAAAGAAAAATCACCTTCTGTCAAAGAACAGCCATCTTCAACTCGTAAAGTTGCCGCTGCTCCAGTCGTTTCCGAAACTCCGACTCGTGATATTCCTCTGATTCAAGCGATTACTTATCTTCCTGGAATTGGGCCCAAAAGTGCTGAAAAGCTCGCCAAACTCGGACTTTATTATGTTCGAGATATGTTGTACTACTATCCGCGTGATTACATTGATTACGCTCGACAAGTTAATATTCGCGATCTGGAACCAGGCGAGACAGTGACGATCGTAGCAACGATCAAAAACTGTAATTGCTTCACCAGCCAGCGTAATAGTAAGCTCACGATTCTGGAGTTGACGATTCAAGATTCGAGCGGACAGATGAAAATCACCCGATTTTATATGGGGAGTCGGTTCGCGAGTCGCGGATGGCAAGAACAACAGAAACGACTTTATCCCAAAGGAGCCTCGATCGCGGCTTCTGGTTTGGTCAAAGAAACCAAATTCGGCGGAGTCAGCCTGGAAGATCCAGATATTGAAGTGCTTGATCAAGAAGGCGAATCGTTGAATTCTACAAATATTGGGCGGATTGTTCCGGTTTATCCACTTACAGAAGGCGTAGGAGCAGATTTGGTGCGTCGGGCGGTTTCGGCATCATTGCCAGCGATCGCGAATTTGCATGAACCGATTCCGAAAGGATTGCTGACCGAATATAAATTAGTTGGAATTCAGGAAGCGATCTCGAATATTCATTTCCCGACTGATTCCGATGCTTTAGAATCTGCTCGTCGTCGCCTAGTTTTTGATGAATTCTTTTACTTACAACTCGGTTTACTCAAACGGCGATACGAACAGCGTCAAACTCAAGCTAGTGCTGTTCTTGCTCCAATAGGTAAGCTAATTGATGATTTTTATAAGTTACTACCGTTTAAGCTAACGAATGCTCAACAACGAGTGGTAAACGATATTTTGAATGATCTTCAGCGTCCAATTCCAATGAACCGATTAGTCCAAGGTGATGTCGGATCAGGAAAAACGGTTGTTGCTGTGATCACGATTTTGGCAGCGATTCAATCAGGCTATCAGGCGGCATTCATGGCTCCAACTGAAGTTCTGGCAGAACAGCACTATCGAAAATTAGTCGGCTGGTTTAATCAGCTTCATTTGCCTGTTGAATTGCTCACAGGTTCAACAAAAGCCGCAAAACGTCGAGAAATTCATAACGGATTGCAAACGGGAGAATTGCCGCTTTTAGTGGGAACTCATGCGCTGATTCAGGACACCGTGAACTTCGATCGATTAGGTTTAGTTGTGATTGATGAACAACATCGATTTGGAGTGGAACAACGCGCCCGACTTCAGCAAAAAGGCGAACATCCGCATGTTTTAACCATGACTGCAACGCCGATTCCAAGAACCTTGGCGTTAACGTTACATGGCGATTTAGATGTCAGCCAGATCGATGAATTGCCACCGGGACGAAAGCCGATTCAAACGACCGTATTAACCGGACGCGATCGACAACAAGCCTATGATTTGATGAAGCGCGAAATTGCTCAAGGACGGCAGATTTATATCGTGTTGCCGTTGGTGGAAGAATCCGAGAAATTGGATCTCAAATCCGCGATCGATGAACATCAACATCTGAGCGAAAACGTTTTTCCAGATTTCAAAGTCGGCTTACTTCATGGTCGAATGACTTCTGCCGAAAAAGATGAAGCGATCACTGCATTTCGTGATAACAACACTCAGATTCTTGTCTCTACAACGGTTGTCGAAGTTGGGGTCGATGTCCCGAATGCAACGGTGATGATGATTGAACATGCAGAGCGGTTTGGATTGTCACAGCTTCACCAGCTTCGAGGTCGAGTCGGACGCGGCGGATCTCAGTCATTTTGCTTACTGATGAGCAGTTCTAAGAGTGAAACAGCGCGGCAACGGTTGAAAGTGCTGGAACAATCGCAGGACGGATTCTTCATCTCGGAGATGGATATGCGGTTTCGAGGACCTGGAGCGGTTTTAGGAACACGACAATCCGGTTTACCAGATTTTGCTTTGGCGAGTTTGGTGGAAGATCAAGAAGTGCTGGAAATGGCGCGGGATGCAGCGGAAAGAACGATGCAAAAAGATCCCTCGATCGAGAAATGGAACGCGATGAAAGCGGAACTGGAGTATCGATACCAACGTCTAATGGGGGGTGCGATACTGACTTAGATCCGTATGAAATGTGCAAATTTTGTCTAAGTATTCCTTTCAGCAGATTAGGCAAATTGCGCGAATAGGCAAAATGACTCTATGAAAATCCAAAAAATTTAGTGTATTTTGATAAAACTTATCAATCCCGCTCTATCTTTAAAACGTAGGGCGAAAATATTTGACACGCTTCGTCTGGCGTAATATTCTACACAAACCTAGTTTCCTCCACATCAACTATGGCAACTCTTGTTTTAATCAAATTCGTTGCGATCGCATCGCTGGGATATTTCCTTCTCCTCAGCCTCCTAGCAGGAACTTTCGATAGTCCATTGACCTTTATCGATGCGGGTCTGCTTTGGTTAGTCGGGAAGAAAATGTGACGGGTTTGGACTAAGTATTGATTGAGCAAAAATTGCGGCTTGAGTACGATCGCGCAGATTCAATCGACTCAGGATGCTTGTGACATGATTTTTCACAGTTTTTTCTGTGATGCACAAGATTTCGGCAATCTCCCGATTGTTCGATCCAGTCGCAATCAAACTCAATACTTCTCGCTCCCGTGGCGTTAATGCTGCGAGATCTTTTGATTGATTCACCGTTTGAGGGGGTGAATATGACACCACTTTCTTCATCAATCCGGGTGCAAGCTGTGTGTATCCTTTCGATGCGGCTATGAGCGCTTGGGCAAGATCTTCCGCAGGCGTATCTTTCAAGAGATAACCGATCGCACCATATTGAATGGCTTGAGCCACATACGCATCATCATCAAAGGTAGTGAAGATCACGATTTTAATTTGAGGATAGCGATCGCAGATCATTCGAGTTGCGGTCACACCATCCATCACGGGCATCCGTACATCCATCAGAATTAAATCGGGTTGGAGTTGATTTGTTAGCTCGATCGCATGTTGTCCATTGTCTGCTTCTCCGACGACTTGCAACTCTGATTGTGTCTCTAACAGCCGCCTGAGTCCTTGACGCAGAATTGTTTGGTCTTCGACCAATAATAGGCGAATCATAAGCTTACTTGGGAAGTGGGAACAATGCACACACTTTGCAGCCAGCACCGGGAGCCGTGAAAATTTGGAATGTTCCGCCCAAGCTCTCAGCCCGTTCTTGCATTCCTCGGAGTCCGAATCCGGTTGCATTTTGCTCGATCTGGAACCCATGACCATTATCTTCGATTTGTAGAGAAAAATTGCAACGGATTTCAGCAGTTTCTAGTTTAAGTTGAATGCTCACTTGAGTCGCATTGCTATATTTCTGAATGTTGGTTAGAGCTTCTTCAATGATGCGATAGACGGCAATCTGAATTCGAGCAGGTAACGGCGTGGAAAGGTTGATTTTAACTGTCGGCTGCAACCCGGTTGCTAAATGGAAGTTTTGAGCGAGTGCAGTAATGGCATCATTCAACGATCGACCTTCTAACGGATCAGAGCGCAATAGCTTGATCGACTGTCGAAGTTCTCTCAGTGCATCCGATGAGATTTGGCGGCTTTGATCTAAAAAAGTTTGAGCTTCAGAAGGACTCGATTTAAGTAACAATGCAGCATTTTGTAATAGAACATTTTGAGTGGTTAATAGATGCCCTAGAGAATCATGAATATCACGCGCAATGCGAGTTCGTTCCTGCAAAGTTGCTTGATCTTCGATTTGAATGGAATATTGATATAGCTGTTCATGCGCTTTTGCTAGTTTCCGTCGTCCGTTGCGTTCATTTACAACCGAATTGACTAATAGCAGTACAAAGATCAAAATCAAGCCAAACGAGAGTAGACCATCTGCTAAAAAGAACAGAATGAAGTCTTGGAGATAGTTAAAGAACTTATTGACTTGTTCTGCACTAAATTCAGCATTGATCCGAATCGCACCATTGGGCAATTGTGTGAGCCAACTAACACTGCTCCAATCTATTCCAGACCGAATCGCAGGATGCAGAAATCCCCAAATCACAAAAAAAGGCGACAATGTGATTGGGTAGATTAACCACATTAAACCTGCCATAATCCAGCGATCGCGCTTTTCAAACATCAAACAGCTTCGCAATAGAAC
>JADEXW010000017.1 GCA_015206935.1 Pseudanabaenaceae cyanobacterium LEGE 13415
GATTGCGATCGCTGCTCTGAGTTCCTGTAGCGCCCCAAATTCTGAAATTGCTCCTGAAACCCATTCTGCTCAGGCATCTACACCTAGTCGCGCGATTCAAACTGAAGTTCTCAATCCCCAGCCGATCCGGATTGATCTGGCTCAATTGCCACAACCTGGACAGACCGAAGCTGCCTCAAGACCGCCTACCGTCGTTCCGATTCCAGAAAATCCGGTGCTTCGAGTTCCGGCTGGTTTTACTGTGAATGTGTTCGCTGAAGGACTCGATCGACCTCGTTGGCTCGCGTTGGCTCCGAATGGGGATGTTCTCGTGACGGAAACTCGAAGAAATCAGATCACAAAATTGCAGCATCGAGATGGAGTCGTTTTTAGTCGCAGACCATTCGCAACTGCTGAAAATGGATTGAACTTGCCGCTAGGAATGGCGTTTGCAGGCGACTCGTTCTATGTCGGGAATACTGATGCAGTGTTGCGATTTCCCTATGTCAACGATCGCATTTCGGGACGGGGTGAAAAAATCGCAGAACTTCCAGGACAAGGCTACAACCAGCACTGGACAAGAAACGTTGTTGTTTCGCCCGATGGACAAAGATTATTTGTCTCGATCGGATCTCGATCGAATGCCGATGAAGAACCGTTGCCTCGCGCTTCCATTCAAGTGATGAACTTAGACGGCAGCGATCGACGAACCTTTGCATCCGGTTTACGGAATCCTGTCGGACTCGCTTTCAATCCAGCCACAGGCGCACTCTTCGCAACCGTGAACGAACGCGATCAGTTAGGCGATGGATTGGTTCCAGATTATTTAACGCAAGTCGATGAAGGCGCATTTTATGGATGGCCCTACGCCTATCTCACTCCCGATCGACTTGATCCCCGTCACGTTGAATCGGATGGAAAAAGCACTCGTCCCGATCTCGCCGCGAAAACTCGGACTCCAGAGGTTCTTTTTGAAGCGCATTCTGCCGCATTGGGATTGAAATTCTACACGGGCAACACCTTTCCAGAACGGTATCGCAGTGGAGCGTTTGTTGCCTTTCGGGGATCATGGAATCGATCGCAAGGAACCGGATACAAAATCGTATTCGTGCCATTCAATGACGGTCGCCCTCAAGGACAGTACGAAGAGTTTCTCACCGGATTTTTGCTCGATCCGAAAGTGCCGACGACTTGGGGAAGACCTGTTGGATTACTAGTT
Source organism: Pseudanabaenaceae cyanobacterium LEGE 13415 (assembly GCA_015206935.1). GTDB lineage: Bacteria > Cyanobacteriota > Cyanobacteriia > Leptolyngbyales > Leptolyngbyaceae > Leptolyngbya. The sequence continues at coordinate 1,199 of JADEXW010000017.1, forward strand.
TTAAACGATGGCAGTCTGTTGTTTACTGATGAAGCGAACAACCGAATTTATCGGATTCAATATGCTGGGAAATAATCCTCGATCGCTCGATCGCCTGAGATACTAGATGCAGTAAAGCTGAGGAGAGGATCTTTTGAGTAACGCCAGCCAACCAGGGAAAACTCCACCTGAACCGCCTTCGTTTGAAGATATTCCGATCGCAGAACGTGAAACGGTGGTCGAAACGGTAAAAAAACCGCGTTCATTCACTTGGCTGTGGTGGCTGGGAGGACTCAGCGCGATCGCGTTACTGTCGGCTGGCGGTTGGTTTGCTTATCAAGCGGCTCAGGTTCGCACTCCCGAAGTGGCATCCTCTCCTTCTCCAACGGCTTCAGCGACTCCTTCACCGGATAGGCGCTTGCTGAATCATTACCCTTACCAAGAAGCGCCCGAATCTGAGTTAGAACCGATCACTGCTGATGGTGGCATCAAATTACGAAGTTCAGCCGCAAAAGCGTTCAGAGAGATGGAAGCTGCTGCTAGTGCAGAAGGAATTATTTTGAATCCGCTTTCTGGTTTTCGATCGATTAAAGAACAAGAGCAGATTTATTTCGGGGTGAAAGCAGAACGTGAGCAATCGGTACAAGAACGGGCATTGGTGAGCGCTCCACCCGGACATAGTGAACACCATACTGGATATGCGATCGATATTGGAGATGGCAACGTTCCAGCGACCAATCTCAGTCCCGACTTCGATAAAACGCCTGCTTTCAAATGGCTCCAAGATAATGCCGCTCGATTTAACTTTGAGATCTCATTTCCCAAAGGCAATAAACAAGGAGTCACTTATGAGCCGTGGCATTGGCGATTTGTTGGAGATAAGAACAGTCTAGAAACGTTCTATCGCGCAAAAGAATCTCAGAAAGAATCCTCACCTGCTCCCTCACCATGAATCAGACTGCTTTGAATCTTGTTGCGATCGGCATTTTCACGATGACGATGACGACGCTGCTGAGTCCAATCTTGCATATTTCTCCTGCGATTCCTGCACTTGCAACGTTCAGTATTCTTGGATTGGCAACGCTCGATTCGTTCCAATGGCAAGGAAAATTCGGCTCGATCGCGCTCGATTTCTTTGCTCGATTTTCTTCGGAACATCGCGATCGCGTTCTGCGCCACGAAGCTGGACATTTTCTTGCTGCTCAACAGCTTGAAATCCCAGTCGTCGGCTACACCCTCAGTGCTTGGGAAGCTTTTCGACAAGGACAATCCGGGCTAGGCGGCGTTCAATTCAATACCGAAGAACTAGAAGCAGAATTGAAACAAAACAAGCTCTCTGCTCAATTAGTCGAGCGTTATTGTACGGTTTGGATGTCAGGAATTGCAGCGGAACAGATCGCGTATGGCAACTCAGAAGGGGGAAACGACGATCGACAAAAGTTTCGAGAAACGTTAACCAAATTAGGCATTCCTGCTTCAGAACTACCGCAGCGTGAGAGATTATCGATTCTCAGAGCCAAGGAACTATTGCAAAGGCACGAATCAGCGTATGAAGCGTTAGTTGAAGCTTTGCGAGAGAAACAATCGATCGAACAATGTTACAGCGCAATTCAGAACGCAGGATAAAGCGTGATCAACCTTGATACTAATACTGCAATTGCATTCATCGCTGAAGGGTCTACAGTTCGTAATCAACTGCGTTTGTTCGTGCAAGATCAGCAATTAATCATCTCGCAAACCGCGCTTAATGAATTGCTTAAAATCGTTGAATATTCAGGAGGCGTTTTAGAGCAGGAAAGAGCAAAACGATTTCTCGATCGTGTCGTGGTTGTCGCTGATCAGCCCTCGATCGCTGCTTGCGCCTTGCAGCCCACGCGCAGTTTAGATCTGAACGATATAATCATCTTAGGCACAGGCGACCATCTAGGAATTGTCACGATGACGGCTGATGCGAAAGCAGTTCGCGCTGCCAGCGCTCAAGGCGTTGATTTCAATGTCTATCTTCATCCCTCGTGTTCATTAACGGGTCGCTGAGTTATGCAAAAAACAATTCCAGCTTATCTCGCGAGTACTTATCAGTTGCTTCAATCTGCTTTTCCTCAAGGCATTGAGAATCAAGACTACTTGCCGCTGTTGGTACTGCTTCATGATCAAATGTCCGATCGCAGTTTGGCGCAGGTTATCGCTGAATTTGTAGGACGAGACTATCCTGCTGTTCTCAACGATGTGTATGGAATTAATGCGGCTTCTGTGGCTAGAGAAAGTTTAGAAAACGTAAAACAGAAGTTAATTCGTGGCGGATATGAGAACTGGTTGCTTGAAGGATAGCGCTCGCAGTTCTAAACCACATTTTCAGGAGCCAACGCACACGGTCGATCGCTGTCTCCTAGTTCAATTTGAATCGTTGCATGTTCAATCCCAAAATGGTCATGCAATTCGTGGCAAAGCTCTGCTAAAAATTCATCGCCTGGATGTCCGTTCGGTGTGACTAAATGAACTGTGAGCGCTGCCTCCGTCGTACTCATCGCCCAAATATGCAGATCATGAACATGAACGACACCCGGACGCTCAGATAAATATGTTCGCACCGCTAACGGTTCAATTCCAGCAGGAACAGCATCCATCACTAGATTGAACGATTCTTGAAACAGATGCCACGTTCCGACCACAATAACTGCCATCACGCCTAAACTCACCGCTGGATCAAGCCACTGCCATCCCGTGACTACGATCGCGATTCCCGTTAAAACTACACCCAACGAGATCGCAGCATCAGCAGCAAGATGCAGAAATGCCCCTCGAATGTTGAGATCCGTTTTTCGACCTGCGACAAACATCAAGGCGCTAACTGTATTAATCACAATCCCGATCGCTGCGACGACGATCACGGTTTGACCTGCCACTTCGTTCGGGGTGCGAAACCGCTGAATGGCTTCCCAGCCAATCCCACCACAGGCGATGAGTAGCAGAATTGCATTGATTAAAGCGGCAAGAATTGTCGATCGACGAAATCCAAACGTGCGTCGTGGAGTCGGTTGCCGACGCACAAGCAGACTTGCACCCCAGGCTAATAACAAGCCCAAGACATCACTCAGGTTATGTCCCGCATCTGCAAGTAACGCGAGCGAATTCGCCAAAATCCCGTAAATGGCTTCAATCACCACAAATCCAGCGTTTAAAGCAACGCTCACAATAAAAGCGCGATCGAAATTGTTTGTACTGTGATGCCCATGATCATGTCTGTGGCTGTGCTGATGTGCCATGTTTCCCTTTTCTGTAGCGTTCTGGGTGTTCGTTGCTGTTTTGAATTCTATAGCATTCTCATGAATATGTGAATAGCTATTCAGGTGTTGAAGCACTTTAATTGATATGAGTTTGGTGAATGTTTCGGGTGACGGCGTGTTCGGGAATCGCCCCCTAAATCCCCCATTCTGGGGGACTTTGAAGGTGGAAAGCGCTTTAGAATTCTAAGAATTTCTCTTTCTCAAAGTCCCCCAAATTTGGGGGATTTAGGGGGCTTCAGCCGATTCAACCGGAGCGAAAAGCTCGATCGAGCCACACTAGCTACGATTTTTAACCTCAAAACCAGTCTTCTTGTTCTAAAGTTTCAATCACCTGCAATCCTCGCGCATCACCCACTTTAAGCATCGAAGCTTTGGCATCTTCGCGAACTCCCGTATCTTCATCCTCTGCAAACGCTTCGATCAAAGCATCGATCGCAGTTGCATAAATCACATTCGAGGGCATTTCACGACACAATTCCCCCAATGACCAAGCGCAATTACTCCGAATCGCCGCCACTGGATCACGTCTCAATCCTTCAATCAACGGCGGAACCGCAGCAACGATCGTTTCATATCCCAAAGTTGCCATCTGCGCCAAAGAACTTGCTGCCCAGAGTCGCACCGCAGAAATATCATTGATCACAGCATCGGTGAGCGTATTCAACGATCGACGATCGCGGCAATTTCCCAATGCCCAGACAATTCCTTTGCGGACATATCCATTCCAATCTTGGTTATATCGATCGATTAACGGTTCAACCGCATCCGGACTTGGATTTCGCCCCAACGCATACGCCGCACTGACTCGCACCAACGGACAAGGATCGCTCAATAGATTAATCAATTGCGGAATGGCTCGATGATCTTGCACATCGCAAAATACTCGCGCCGCTAACATTCGCTGTTGAATATCCGAAGCTTCCAACAACGGCAGCATCGCATCCGGATCAGGTTTGGGCGCGACCTCATCTTCGATCGCGGGAATGTCATCTAACGGATCGGCTAAATCAGCTTCAATATCTAAAACAGTTAATTCGTCGTCGCTATACATAGGTTTTTATTTTATTCAGCGTGATCGATCGATTTGGTCATCCAGCGCGACTGAGTTTCATAGCCCAGAGCGCGATAGAGATTCAATGCGGGCAAATTCGTTTCAAGGACTTGCAGCCCGATTTGTCGATCGCCGCGCGATTTTGCCCATGTTTCAGCGTAGCGCACTAGCGCCGCCCCAATGCCTCTCCGTCGATGATCTGGCATTACATATAACAATAAAATATGAGACTGTCTGGCTCCAGTCCCTTGATCGATCGCGCTTCCCAACCACAATCCCGCAATCGGATTCCAATGAGATTCATCCGATTTTTGTACCCAAATCAGCGGCGTTTCTGGCGAGAAAAATCGGTCGATCGCGTTCTCAAGATGCGAAAATTCACCCCCCGGAAACAGTTCTGCATAAGTTTGCTGCATGAAATCGAATAAGCGATCGCGTTCTCTGGCTCCTCCGGAACCACGATCGAGCCGATACCCTTCAAGCCAATCTGTCATCTAAAGCTGAGTCGGATCGTTAGGAAGACCTTGAATAAACGGCACAAGACTCGGTGGCAGTCCCGCAACCACATCCGCATCGGGAGCTTGAGCCTTATCGCTGGTCGGATTCGGTTCCTCGATCGGGGCGGGGGCTGCCATATCGCTCGGCAAGAAAATTCGGGCACTCACTGCGACAAGCGCGAACATGAACACTAAAACAACGATCAGAGGAGCAATGTATTGACGGAAAAAAGCCATGATTTTGTGAAGGGGCGATCGCGGATAATTCAGAAGCTTTACTAAACGTTGTAAAGCTTCTTACTCTTATCCTAATTGGATTTGCTGTTATTCAAACGATCTTTTTTAGCTGGATAAGACAGAAGCCTCACGTCCATAATCTCTGATTTGGCGTGAGATGAATGGCGCGTTAATGGCGGTGCGATGCCTTCGGCGAAGCAAAGCTTAATGGTGAATTATGTTTGACGCGAGAATCTACCAGCACCGCCATTAACAATCTCTCAGGCATCAAGACGGGGCATTTTGTTCTTCGATGTACCGCTTCAAAGTCGAAACGGTAACACCCCCACAGGACGCAATGAAGTAAGAACCATTCCATAAAACATCCTTGTGATAGAACTCATCAACTCTGCTTTCAAATTCTGACCGTAGCCTACGACTGGTTACGGTTTTGATGTTATTGACCAGCTTACTCAACTCAACCCCTGGATGGTACTGAAACAGCAAGTGAACGTGATTTTCTTCGCCATTGAATTCGATTACTTTGCACTCCCACTTTTCTAGCAAGTCTTCAAAGATTTCATGCAAACGGTCTAGCATTTCTTTGGTGAATAGCTTTCTACGGGACTTTGTCGTAAGAACTAGATGAGCTTTCAAGTCAGATACCGAGCGACCTCTAGAAACAAAATCATTTTTCATGCGGAAGCTTTCAGCTACTTGGTGTATACTAGAACAGTAACACTAAATGACTTTATCAGTGAGAACCGCTTACCAGTACCGCTTACGTCCCACTTCCGCTCAAATCGCCTCAATGGGTGAATGGTTGGAATTGTTGCGTCGTCAGTACAACTATCGACTCGGTGAGCGGTTCAACTGGTACGAACAGAATCGCTGTGATATTAATGCTTGTCCGTTAATCTGCTACTTGCCAGAGTTGAAAGACAATCCTGATTTCTATTCTCAGAAGCGCGATTTGGTCAACTCGAAAAAGCTGTTTCCTGAATATGCCGATATCTACTCACAAGTACTGCAAGATTGTGTAGCGCGGGTGAAAAAGACTTTTGACCGATGGTTGAAAGGGGACTGCAACGGTAAGAAATCAGGAAAGCCAAGATTTAAGGGAGTAGGGCGATATCGCTCATTCACGCTCCCTCAGATGAAGCAAGATTGCATTCAAGGCAAGTTCATCAAGCTTCCAATGATGGGCAATGTGAAGCTGATTCAGCACCGTCCTCTACCCGATGGCTTCAAAATCAAAACAGCTACCGTTACCCGCAAAGTGGACGGATGGGATGTGGTTCTGAGTCTTGAAGATGCTTCTGTACCTGAAATGAGTCCCGATCTTCCAACAATGGAAAATACTATCGGGATTGATGTCGGATTGAAGTCGTTTCTGGTAGACGATTCAGGAAAAGAGGTAGATATTCCTCAGCACTACCGCAAATCAGAGAAGCATTTGAGACGGTTGCAGCGTTCACTTTCTCGCAAGAAAAAAGGCTCTAATCGTCGCAAGAAAGCAATCAAGCGAGTCGCTAAAACTCATTTGAAAGTTGCCAATCAGCGCAAAGATTTCCACTACAAAACCGCTCAAAATGTTCTGTCTCAACGGAAGCACGTTGCACATGAAAAACTGAATATCAAAGGTCTTGCTAAGTCTCGACTAGCAAAATCAGTAAACGATGCTGGATGGGGTCAATTCCTGCAAATTCTTTCAATCAAGGCTGAAAGAGCCGGATTGCTGGCAATCGCTGTGAAGCCAAATGGCACAAGTCAAGACTGCTCAACTTGCGGTACAAAGGTTCCTAAGAAAATTCAGGATCGTTGGCACTCATGCCCGAATTGCGGATGTTCTCTAGACCGTGACTACAATGCCGCAATCAACATCAGAAATAGAGCGGTAGGGCATTCCGTTCTTAAAGCTCAGGCTACGCCCGATGCAATAGCAGGGGTCACTGAGAAGCCTACACTGATGCTGACGCATACAGTGTAGGAGTATGTCACGGGTATTCCCGACCTTCTAATCGTTGTTGCCATTCTGTGTCGATTTGCGTCGATCGCTCAATGTCTTGTTCGATTAAATCTCGATCGGTGGAGTAGATCAGATCCGATTGTTGAATGACCGTTTCAGCCGCAAATTGTTCTGCATAAGCAAGCTTGTGCTGTACGGTCGGATTTGCAAGTTGTTTTGCTCTAGATTCTCGATCGCGGTTACGCTCCAAAATCTTGGCGTTGCGTCCTTTAATCGTGAAATATCGCACCGTTGGAACGAGCAGATACAACACGCTGTAACCGAGGGAAACGAACGCGATCGCTTTGAAAACTGCCGCTCCTGCACTGGCAACAATTCCGGTGAGAATCAGCGCCAAAATGAGTAACACCACTCCCCAAGTTGCCGCCATCGTAATCTGTCCGGTGGTCGCTTTACTAAATTGATACAGCGATTCGCGCAAGAACGCAGGTAGCCATTTGCGATCGTCTGATTGAGCCACAGTCGTTTGCAGCGATGGAAAGTGATAAACAAATTGTCCTTCAGGAGTCACTTCAGGTCGTCCATCGAATCGCGTCAAAACTGGAAGCATAAACTGTTCTGATTCTTGCTCAGACCGTGTACCGATCGAATCGAGAAATGGCGCAATTTGTTCTGCAATGACGGCTCCGCGATTTTGGCGAATCACAGCCCCGATCGATTGCCAACGTCGTTCTTCTAAATCAGCATTCGGATTGCCATCTCCGAATAAGAATGAATAGATCGATTCGAGGAAGTTGAGTTGGCTCTTTTGTTGGGCGGGACGACGATCGTAATTGGGACTAAAAATCCAAAAGAAGTCCGGGCTAATCCAAACATTCGGCATCGAAAAATCGCCGCCATTATCGTTGTCCCGGCTGGAATTTGCTGCAACGGTTAGCGCAATAATCGCCAGTAACGATGCCACAATCAGCAGAATGAGAACGACCCCAAACGACATCCGAATTAGGTAGAACAATATCCGCCAGATTTTATCAAAAGTTTCTTTGCGGCGAATTCGGGCATCTTTTTCCCGTAAAACTTGGCGAAAATTGCGAGGAAATTGGTACACAATATCGCCTGTTTCGGCAACTTGTAGTTCTCCATCTGCTTGAGAAGCTAACGCCAACAAACCTTTTTCAGCCAAATTGATATTCAAGCCAGCTTGGGCAGCAACATCTCCAACTGTGGCGCGGTAGTTGAGAGATTCGATCGCTTGCAAAATTGCGGGACTCGGTGAAGGTGTAGCGGTCATGATCCTGGTTCTCCCTGAAACGGGACTCGTCTCTTCTCCTAGTATAGTTTTCTGAAATTTGTATCGTCTGACAGATTGAGCAAGATTGAGCGCTACACTAAAAAATGTCTCACGCCGTATAACAAACCTCTTTCCAGTCTTATGCCTAGATCCCAACGCAACGACAACTTCATCGATAAAAGCTTTACCGTCATGGCGGATATCATTCTGAAGGTTTTTCCCGCCTCTCGTAAAGAAAAAGAAGCCTTTGCCTATTATCGTGATGGCATGTCAGCACAGGCGGACGGTGAATACGCAGAAGCACTTGAGAACTACGAAGAAGCCCTGAAGCTTGAAGAAGATCCAAACGATCGTAGTTACATTCTCTACAACATGGGCTTGATCTACGCCAGCAACGGCGATCACCAGAAAGCGTTAGGTCTGTATGAAGAAGCACTAGAGGAAAATCCTCGGTTGCCCCAAGCACTCAATAACATCGCAGTGATTTATCACTATCTAGGCGAGAAAGCGAAAGAAGAAGGTAAAGACGACGAAGGGGACAAACTCTTCGACCAAGCCGCAGACTATTGGAAACGTGCCATTCTGCAAGCTCCGAACAACTACATTGAAGCTCAGAACTGGTTAAAAACGACGGGTCGATCGAACATCGATGTATACTTCTAAGCGGTTTATTTGGACAGTCTCATGATCGATCGCGAACAAGTGCAAAAAGTGGCGCATCTCGCTCGCCTGCAACTCACTCCAGACGAAGAGGAGAAATTCACCACGCAGCTAAACAATATTCTCGACTACTTTGAGCAGTTGAGTGAACTAGATGTGAGTGATGTCCAGCCCACCACTCGCGCGATCGATGTGAGTAACGTCGTTCGTCCGGATCAGCATCAGCCTTATCAAAACCGAGAAGCAATCCTCGAAGGCGCACCCGATCGAGATGGCGAATTCTTCAAAGTGCCAAAAATCGTTACTGGCTAAATTTAAGGAACCTTCTTTCAAATCGGCAAGTCATTAAAGCTATCGCCGCTAAATTTCCGATTTGGAAGGAAAACCATTATGTTCAACCTGAAAAAGCTACAGTCTGGGACTGCGCTTGCCTTAACGTTGGGTGTGACTGCTACCGGAGCTGCCCCGATCGTCTTTGCCAAAGATGCGATGGCGGCTCCCGCTCCGATGCAACTCGCTCAACTTTTCCCTTCACAGCCGTCTCAAACGACTGGAGCCGTCCGTATTCCCGCTGGAACTACACTTCGACTGGCTTACCGGGATGCTGAAAAAATTCTCGTCGCTCCAAACGAACGGCTCCCGATCACGCTCACGGTTCCCAACAATATTCGCACCTCGAATGGCAGACTCTTAATTCCCGCAGGTAGCCAAGTGAAGGGCGCATTCGAGCCTGTAAACGGGGGTGGCACTCGTTTTATCGCAGAATCACTCATTTTAAGTAACGGCACTCAACTGGCGCTGGATGCTCAAACGGATGTGGTCACTCGGACTGAAGAAATTCGTCGCGGTGTCAGCACCGATGCAATCTTGAAAGGCGCTGCGATCGGTTCAGGTGCGGCTGCCATCATCGCAGGTGTCACCGGAAACCGCCGGATCACCTTGGGCAGAGTCTTGATCGGAACAGGTGTAGGCGCTTTAGGTGGATTGCTCCTAGGACGCAACCGCAACCAAGTTCTTTCCGTGAATCAGGCGGATCTGAACTTGCGTCTCAATTCTGCGCTTGCGGTTAATTCGCTCTAAAGCCCTAGCGAATAGGATTCGTAGCTATAGCCGTACCCACTTCAGTTAGGACACTTCGAGGAAGTCCCCCAGCCCCCAATTCTGGGGGAGCAAGAGTCTTAAGGCTCCAATTCTTAGGGTTTGGGGGCAACTCTGAGCATGTTCTAATCTAAGCTTCTACTGCTATATCTTTTGAAACGCTGACTCAATCCTATCGACCCGTTCGATCGAGTCCTCTTTTCCCTACAATGGATCGGATGTCAGCCTCCCGCCCTTCCGTATTGCCCGATACAACTCAACGGATCAATCTCAACTTCACTAGGTTGAATTGCCTAGATTACACATTTACCCAGATTTCTCTATATGACCTCCTCGACTCGGATTCTGATGTGTGCGCCTGATCATTACGACGTGGATTATGTGATTAATCCGTGGATGGAAGGCAATATTCACAAGTCCTCACGCGATCGTGCTGTAGAACAATGGCAAGGACTATACCAACTGATCAAGCAACATGCGATCGTCGATTTGGTGACTCCTCAAAAAGGCGTTCCCGATATGGTATTCACGGCAAATGCAGGCTTAGTTCTTGGTGATACGGCGGTTTTGAGTCGGTTCTATCACAAAGAGCGCCAAGGCGAAGAACCGTACTTCAAAGCTTGGTTTGAGAACAATGGCTTTACGGTTCACGAATTGCCGCCAGAATTGCCGTTTGAAGGGGCAGGAGATGCCTTGTTCGATCGTGAAGGTCGCTGGCTTTGGGCGGGTTATGGATTTCGATCGGAACTCGATTCGCATCCATATCTAGCAAAATGGCTCGATGTTGAGGTGCTATCTCTGCGATTGATGGACGATCGCTTTTATCACCTCGATACTTGCTTCTGTCCGTTGAAAGATGGCTATCTGTTGTACTATCCGCCTGCGTTTGATGCGTACTCGAATCGATTGATCGAAATGCGCGTTCCAGCAGAAAAGAGAATTGCGATCGCTGAACCGGATGCAGTGAACTTTGCTTGTAATGCAGTGAACATTGATCAGAATGTGATCATGAACAAAGCCAGCAAAGAGCTAAAACAACGTTTGACGAATGCAGGCTTTAAAGTGCTGGAAACCCCTTTAACCGAGTTTCTCAAAGCAGGTGGAGCCGCGAAATGTTTAACCCTGCGCGTGACTGAACCTGTTCGCGTTGAAGTTCATGCCAGTGCAACGATCGAAAGCCGCGTGGTTCAACTCGAAGGTCACTTGCTCGATTCTGGTGTGATCAATCGTGCGCTTGATGTGATTGTTGAAGCAGGAGGTAGCTTCCAAGTTCTAAACTTTAACTTAGGCACTCAGCGGCAAAGTACTTCATCAGCAGAAGTCAAAGTAACGGCTCCTTCGCATGATGTGATGGAAACGATCATGTCTCAATTGATTGATCTGGGAGCGTTACCCCGTCCCCAGGAAGTTTGTGATGCACAGCTTGAAGCTGTTACGCAGAACGGAGTCGCACCCGATGATTTCTATGTGACGACTATCTATCCGACTGAAGTTCGTGTGAACTGTGAATGGGTGAGAGTCGATCGACAAAGAATGGATGGCGCGATCGCAGTTTCTCCAGATGGTAAGAGCGCTCAATGTAAGCTACTGCGGGATTTAACGACTAGCGATCGAGTCGTTGTTGGTGTTGAAGGAATTCGCACGATTCGCAAGCCTTCGACCCGCGATCAACGGAATACCCAAGAATTCAGCTTTATGGGTGCAGGCGTATCGAGCGAACGGCGGGTTGAATTAGTCGTTGAACAGATCGCCTGGGAACTGCGGCAAATTCGTGATCAAGGTGGTCGAGTGGTTGTCACTGCGGGCCCTGTGGTGATTCACACAGGGGGCGGTGAACATTTAGCCAAGTTAATTCGAGAAGGCTATGTGCAAGCTCTGCTTGGAGGAAATGCGATCGCAGTTCACGATATGGAACAATCGCTGCTTGGAACCTCGCTAGGAGTTGATATGAAGCGCGGAGTTTCCGTCCGGGGTGGACATCGCCATCACTTGAAAGTAATCAACACCGTTCGCCGTTACGGAAGTATTGCTAAAACGGTTGAAGCGGGTGTTCTCAAGGGTGGAATTCTTTATGAGTGCGTTCAGAACAATGTTCCATTCTCGTTAGCAGGTTCGATTCGGGATGATGGGCCGTTGCCAGATACGAAGATGGATCTGATCGAAGCTCAACAGGATTATGCTCGTTTGATTGAAGGCGCAGACATGATTCTGATGTTGTCTTCGATGTTGCATTCGATCGGGGTCGGTAACATGACTCCATCTGGTGTGAAGATGGTTTGTGTGGATATCAATCCAGCGGTTGTGACGAAATTAAGCGATCGAGGTTCGATCGAGTCGGTCGGCGTTGTGACTGATGTGGGATTGTTCCTAAGTTTGTTGGTTCAACAGCTTGAGAAGTTGACCAGTCCGTATCAAGTTGCTCAAACGGTATAGCAGTAGAGCCTTAGATGAGTACATGCTCGGAGTCGCCCCCAAACTCCCAATTCTGCTTGCTCAAGATTCCTGCTCCCCCAAACTTGGGGGCTGGGGGGCTTTTCAGAAGTGTCCGAACTGAAGTTAGTTGCTATACAAGCTCAACGAGGGTGGATCAAATACTTCCACCCTTATTTTTTTCAGGGTTAGACTTTCGCATTCACGGTAAACTTTAATTAAGTTTTATTTCGAGAATGCTATTATGTCGCGTCGAAATTTGCTCAGAGCTTTGTTTATTAGTGTGTTAGCGATCGCTACCAGTCTAAACTTTTCGCTTGCTGCATTCGCCTTAGGTGGAACATTACCGCCGCTGAATCAACCCGCTCCCGAATTCGCACTTCCCAGTAATGAAAGCGATGGAGCCGTTTCGCTCTCAGACTATCGCGGAAAATGGGTCGTAGCTTATTTCTATCCAGCAGACTTCACACCCGGTTGCACCCTTGAAGCGCGGAAGTTTCAAGAAGACATGCCGAAATATCTCGATCGCAATACTCAAGTCCTCGGAATCAGTGCAGATGATGTCAATTCTCACGCCGATTTTTGCGATTCCGAAGGCTTGAAATTTCCGCTTCTTGCAGATGCAAACGGCAAAATTAGTAAAGCCTACGGGTCTTGGTTGGGAATTCGTTCCGCCCGTCATACTTACATCATTGATCCAGAAGGAATTCTGAGAGCAACCTTTACTGGGGTCAATCCGATCATTCACAGTCGCGAAGTTCTGGCAAAATTAGACGAACTGCAACAAGCAAGCTAATGGCTACTTATCTGATTACTGGGGCAAATCGCGGCATCGGGTACGAATACTGTCGCCAGCTAAAAGCACGAGGCGAAACTGCGATCGCGGTTTGTCGCTCTGCCTCTGAGGAACTGCAACAGCTTGGAATCCAAGTTGAAACCGGAATTGATATCACCTCAGAGGCTTCCGTTTCAGAATTATGCGATCGCTTAAATGGCATATCGATCGATGTTCTAATCAACAATGCAGGTATCATTCAGCGAGTCACCTTAGAGAATTTGGATTTCGATAGTATTCGCGAACAATTCGAGGTCAATGCTTTGGGTGCGTTACGGGTGACTCATGCGCTGTTATCCAAGCTCAAAGCAGGCTCCAAAATTGTGTTGATGACCAGTCGAATGGGATCGATCGCGGACAATACTTCGGGTAGTTCCTATGGCTATCGAATGTCGAAAGTGGCTTTATCAATGGCAGGAAAGTCTCTGGCACACGATCTCAAACCGCGCGGAATTCCAGTTGCAATTCTGCATCCTGGTTTAGTTCAAACACGCATGACGAATTTTACAGCAGGTGGGATTACGCCAGAACAATCGGTCAAGGGATTACTCGATCGAATTAATGAACTAACCTTAGAGAACACAGGAACCTTCTGGCACGCGAATGGAGAGATATTGCCTTGGTGAAATTATTCTTGCCCGATCGCTTGTCCCAACTTCTTCAAAATCCGCAGCACCTCAAACAATTCACGTCCAGAAGTAAACGGTGCAAACACCCGTGAAACTGCATAAAGCCGAGATTCACGCTGTACTAATTTCACGAATAAAATGTCATCCCCATTCGTCAACAGACCGAAGCTCGATCGTTGCGGTTGGGGATTTGCTATCAAATAAGCCAGCGTTTGCGGAAGTGCCGTCCAAACTGAAAGCGCTGTTTTCTTCGATTCCAAAACAACCACCCAAAGTTGATTCAACAGCACTAAGACATCAATGCGCCCTTGCAAAACTTCTTCCCCATCATTGATCGTTAATAGCACTGATTCTTCGGCTCGGACTCGGAACGGTGGATCATAAAAACCAGCGATCGCTAAAAGTGGCGAAGTCAACAATAAAGTCACTGTTCCTTCTAATAGCTGTCCTGTCGATCGCTGATATAAATATCGCCGCCGCAATTGATCCAAATCAGCTTGCTCTGTTGCAGAAATTTCAGGTAGATCAGTCTGCCACTCCAAGAAAAGCGTTTCATCCTCGGTTCTAGCCAGGTTGAATCGCCGTTCTGCTTCATCGAGTGTTGAAATAGCATCAGTAATTGCGATCGTCATAAACGCAAAAAATTAGGGGTGCTTTAATTATCACACCCCTAATTCATTAAGACAGCAGATAAGTGTAGCCGCTCAAAGTGCGCTCATAGTTTTGGAGCAACAATTGAGATTCTTGTAGCGTGATGAGATCGTCTTCCAGTGCGGTTTCAGTTTGCAATCGAATGCTTTCGATCATGTCTTCCACATCGTATTGCACATAGCCCAGCACTTCCTTGATCGTATCTCCGCGAACGACGTGCTGAATCTGATACCCTTTCGGAGTCAGTTGAATGTGAACCGTGTTAGTGTCACCAAACAGATTGTGCAGATTGCCCATGATTTCCTGGTACGCACCATTCAGGAACATTCCCAGATAGTAAGGCTCACCGCATTTAAGGGAATGCAGTTCTAACACCGATTTCACATCGCGTAGATCAATGAATTGATCAATTTTGCCATCACTATCACAAGTCAAATCGACTAATGTGGCTCGTTTGGTTGGCTCTTCGTTCAATCGGTGGATCGGCATGATCGGAAACAATTGATCAATGCCCCAAATGTCTGGAGCCGATTGGAACACAGAGAGATTCATGTAGTAGATCGAAGCCATGATTTTCTCAAGGTCTTCGAGGTCATCTGGAATGTACTCTAACTGTCGCGTGAACGTGATGATTTTGTGGCAGCAAGACCAATATAAACGCTCTGCTCGTGCCCGTTCAGTTAAAGTTAAATAGCCAAAACCAAATACATTCACAGCTTCCTCTTTGAACTGAGTCGCATCGTGATACATCTCTAGAAAGTTCTCAGCATTGATCGAGGTGTACGTTTCGTAGAGATTTTGAATGATGATATGTTCATCCTCTTTAGTTGGTTCGGGCGTTTCAGCCGGGACATCGCTCGTTCCAAGAATGTCGAACACTAACACCGATTGATGAGATGCGATCGCTCTTCCACTTTCACTAATCAAGGTCGGAACTGGAATGTTTGCCAGCGCACAAGCATCTCTCACCGCTGCAACCACATCATTGGCATAGTTCTGTGTGCTGTAGTTCTTCGAGGCGTGGAAGTTTGTTTGCGACCCGTCATAGTCCACACCCAAACCACCACCCACATCGAGATACTGCATATTCGCACCCAGTTTGACGAGTTCGACATAAATCCGACTCGCTTCCCGCATCGCTTCTTTCAACACACTCATTGCTGAGATTTGAGAACCAATGTGAAAATGCAGCAGTTGAAGACAATCAAGCATATTCTCGGCTTTCAACTGATTTACGGTGTGGATGATTTCGGGAATGGTTAAACCGAATTTTGCTCGATCGCCTGCCGATGTTCCCCAGCGTCCGATTCCTCTAGCACTTAGTTTTGCCCGAACTCCGAGAATGGGTTTAATGCCGAATTTTTTACTGGCTTCGATCGCCAATTCAACTTCTTCAATTTGCTCCAGAACAATGATCGGCGTTTGTCCCAATCGTCTCGCTAACATTGCAGTTTCAATGTATTCACGATCTTTGTACCCATTGCAAATGAGTAAAGCGCCTGGAGTTTTCAACGATGCCAGAGCAATCATCAATTCTGGTTTCGATCCAGCTTCCAGTCCGAACTGATGCGGTCTGCCAAATTTCACCAAATCTTCGACGAGATGCCGCTGTTGATTGCACTTAACTGGGAAAACGCCTTTGTAAACACCGGGATAGCTATAACGTGCGATCGCTTTAGAGAACGCAGCATTAATCCGCTCGATCCGATCCTCCAAAATATCCGAGAACCGAATCAGCAACGGCAAACCTAAATTTCGCTGCTTCAGTGCATTCACCAAATCAAACAAATCCAGCGATCCGCCCCGATTTCCTTTTGGCGAAACGGTGACGTGCCCAGCAGCATTAATGGAAAAATACGGATCGCCCCAACCCTGGATGCGATAAAGCTCTTCGCTATCTTCGATCGTCCATTCTTTCTGAGCGGTTTCGGGGACGGGTGTTTTCCCGTTCGATTTTTCATTTGTCTTACTGGTTTTGCCGTTCAAATCCTCATCTACCAAACCTGGCTCAGGTACTTGTTTCTCAGGCTTGGCAGTGGCGGAGCGTCCTCCCATCGTGGTTTGTCCTCATTGCAACGAATCTTCAAGAAACAGTCTATCGCGCTCCTTCAAAAACAGAAGTCTTTCCTATCACCGGAATTCCCGTTCTAGGCTAATCTAGGGTTTGTAAATTTCACTTCATTTTTGGGAGTCCAGCTTGGAACGCACATTTTTAGCCATTAAGCCCGATGGTGTACAGCGTAAATTGATCGGTGAAATCATTCGCCGCTTTGAAACGAAGGGTTTTACGCTCGTGGGTCTGAAGTTCATGAATGTCAGCCGCGAACTGGCTGAGAGCCATTATGGGGTTCACCGCGAACGTCCGTTTTTTGGAAGTCTGGTTGAATTTATTACGTCGGGCCCGATCGTCGCAATGGTTTGGGAAGGCGATGGTGTGATTGCGGGTGCGCGGAAAGTGATCGGCGCAACGAATCCGCTGACTGCTGAACCGGGAACGATTCGGGGTGATTTTGGTGCAAATATTGGACGGAATTTGATTCATGGATCGGATGCACCCGAAACCGCCCAGAGCGAGATTGCACTGTGGTTTAAGGATGAAGAATTGGTGAATTGGCAACCGACCGTCTTGAATTGGATTTACGAATAATCGGGGTGATCGACATTGTATCGATCGGGGTTCGTGTGAAACCGCGATCGTATTTCAATTAACCATCGTTTCACCGAATAATCCGCGTAGAGACGTATCGGCGATACGTCTCTACGGTCGTCGGGTAAACGCGACATTCATCGCATTCCCAATTTCAAACCGGATCTTTTTCCGAAACGGGTTCAATTTCCGATATCGTTTCGGATTGTGACTCCGCGATCGCTTCAATTTCTGCCATCTCATTTCGCTTAGAAAATCCCCAAGCAAAGACGATCGCGACCATCGTAATCATCAACCATTCCGGTGGCACGATTTGGTCATTAAACACCCGCAGCAACAACCGAATGCCCACAAATGCAACGGTGATGTAACCCGCATCTT
The DNA here is from genome assembly GCA_015206935.1 of Pseudanabaenaceae cyanobacterium LEGE 13415. Lineage (GTDB taxonomy): Bacteria > Cyanobacteriota > Cyanobacteriia > Leptolyngbyales > Leptolyngbyaceae > Leptolyngbya. The sequence goes on from JADEXW010000017.1 coordinate 18,817, forward strand.
CTAAATGCGTAAACTCTTCCAACCAAACAATAAATAAGCCTGCCATAAATCGCAGTGCCACAATCCCGATCGTGCCTCCGAGCAGAATTAGCCAAGTTTCTTGAGAAACTGCGATCGCAGTCGTGACACTATCCAAGGAGAACGCCAAATCGGTCAGCGCAATCACCGGAATCGCTTGCCAGAGGGATGCAAATCGAGGTCCGTGATGCGCCCCCTCTTCATCCTCAGTCGAAGGCTTGAAGTGCTGAAATACCAGCCATAAAAGGTAAAGCGCACCCGCCAACTCAAACTGCCAATATCCGATTACCCAGGAGGCAGCCAAAATCAGCGACATCCGCAGCACATATGCGAACACTAAACCAATATTTAGAGCGCGACGTTCTAATTTTGGGTCTTCCAAGCCTTGAGTCAGGGCAGCAAGCGCGATCGCATTATCCGCCGACAAGACGCATTCCAGCGCTACCAAGACCAGCAGCAGCAGAAAGGTTTGGGGACTCAGTTGAGCAGGTAAATCGATGTCTATCATTCGAGAACTTTCACGATCGGCGAGAAACGGACATTTTATTATCTCTCCTTATGTCTAGATTGGCGATGACCTTTGGAGGTACGGAAGTCCATCTTGCGCGTAGATTTACGGATCTTCACAACGCCGAAAATAGAGAATTCCCAATCCGATCCCCAAACTCACAGCCGAAAGTCTAGTTCCTGGAAAATCTTAACAAAACTTTACAATTGTCTCGGTTTTCCCCAAACTATCCACAGGCTATCCACAAGATCGAGAATTCTTTTCCACACCTTTTCCACAACGAATTGAAAGTTTTCCACAGGGGATCGAGCTAGGATCGGCAATTTTCGGGGGACTGTGGAAAAGTCGAGCGAAACTGCGTTTTTCACAGAGTAAGCACTCCTTTGGTGAAACTCTGTAACGAAAAAACGGCTGAAATGCCCATTCTGTCGTTCAGTAACTTTGATCTAGAGAGAGATTGTCACTTTTCTTGATGTTGATCTTCTGAACGCGATCGCGCAGAATGTAGCGACCAACCCAAGAGCGCTCAGA
>JADEXW010000876.1 GCA_015206935.1 Pseudanabaenaceae cyanobacterium LEGE 13415
TTGCTAATAATACTCAATACCCTATTACATTTAACATACCCGAACTCAGCCGTTTTTGCAAATCCTTCTCATTAAAAAATCACAACGCCTCTGGCGCAGGCGACCGCTCATAAGAAAATCCCCGACTTGATGATGAGCCGGGGATCAATCCTGCTGAAAGTTTGCTTAAACTCGAACTTCTGATGCTGCTTTACTCGGTTCCAACGGCAGAAACAGCGTAAACACTTCACCTTGTTCTGGACGTTCTCGAACGATTAATTTTCCGCCTAATGCCTGAAAAATATTCTTGGTAACATTCAGGTTCAAGCTCAAACTTCCCGTTTCCGGTTGGAACATGAGGACTTGACCCAAAGATTTCAAGAGCGGCATCCGATGAGATCGATCGACTTCTTGCGCCTGCGGTTGAAGCTGTAATTTCAACTGATGTCCCGCTAACGAAACCTCGACTTGAATTGATCCCCCAGATGGCAAACTTCGCGCCGATCGCTCAATCAAACTCGTGAGCGCTTGATCCAACATCGTCGGATCGCTCATCACCGATGGAATATGCTGTGGCAGAATCACATCAAGCGTAAGATTGCGCTGATTTGCTTGCTTTTGCCAACGTGGAATGCTTTGCTCTAACACTTCTTCGAGCGAAGTTGTTGCAAGAGAAGAAATCTTAGTCGCAGAAGTTTCAAGCTCGACCGCATGACAAATTAGGTTAAAGCGATCGATTTGTTCGCTACATTCTCGATCGATGACTTCCAATCGTTTGACCGCATCCGCAGGCAAGTCTTTTCGCCGCAGCAACAATCGCGTCAAAGTCCGAATCGTGGTTAAGGGAGTGCGAACTTCGTGCGAGAGCGCTTGTAAGAGTTCGATATCCGCACCCGCTAACACATCAGAATTTGAAGTCTGCAACGGACGGGGATCGCGAATTCTGCGCTTTTCGGATTCTGCGATCGGATCAGGCAGATAACTTAAGAGCGCATGAGTAAATTGCGAAACGAGTTTGTACTTAGGTTCAACGGGTGGAAACGTTTTGTAGAGGCGATCGAGTTTGGGAAGTTGAGCGGGATTCATTAGAACCACGCGCAATCGAAGCGTTTGCCAAGCTCGATCGACGACTTCGGGATCAAATGAGAATAGGAACGTGGGATCACCAGAGGCATTCTCACCTTGAACCATCAACACACTGAAGTCAGGCGTGAGCGCGAGACAGAACGGCTCAGAAGCAAGGGGATCACCCGGAAGCAGTGTGAGTGTTTTGTCTGTTTCGCAATGTGTAGTAATTCCATCGGCGGACGGCAACTGGAACGAAAAGCCCGCAAACATTGAATTGGGAGTAAAGAGCCAGGAAGAAACGTTGAGCAACTCTTCGGGCTGGCTGAGAATGGGCAGGGGAGCAGAAAACACCGCGCCACCGTTTGGAGTAGATTGCAGGAGCGCTTCGAGAGCCGCGATCGCGCCAAACCATTCTCGCTCACTCCGCAATTGACGCGACGCGACAGAAATGGGCGTTTGTGTTTCGGGCAACGACAGCGTTTCACCACTGGCGACCAGAATTTCACTCAAGGTTGGGAAGATCCACTCAGACATATTGGGACTATCACTGCGACTTACTTAGAGCGTATCGGGTTTCTAGATTTACGGTAGATCGTAGAACCGTACCGTATGAGAGGCAATCTCCGAAGACGTTGAATTTCAAGATTTCGGATTAGGCTAGAGATACCCCCTGATCTTGTGTTTCGCTCATGGATTGGCAAGAAGTTTCTGGTAATTGGGTGCTTGTGCCCGATCGACCGATCGCAATTATTCATTTTCTCGGTGGTGCGTTCGTCGCAACCGCTCCACA
>JADEXW010000877.1 GCA_015206935.1 Pseudanabaenaceae cyanobacterium LEGE 13415
TGTATAAGTTCTGCCCTCAACCTTCTAACAAATAAACGGCAGGATCAACTTCTGTATCGTCCTCAACTTCCCGTTCTGCTCGAATCGCTGCCGCAATTTCCGCAAAGTCTGGATCATCTTTGAACATCCCGGCGTACTTAATCCACGGGCTTTCTGTTCTCCGTTGCGAACCATTCAAATTTTCATTTGGCAAAGGCACATCCCACGAAATCGTCTCACTCCGGGCAAGTTGTTCCAAAAAAGCAGCTTGAACTTTTGCGAACACTACGTGAAGCGAAGCTACGGCTGCCTCCCGCGTTGCCAACTCGACTCGACAATCAGGAAATTCAACCACGGAAGCCGCAACTCTGCCGGAAGCCTGAGCTTCTAACCGAAGCGTGACTCTGAGTGTGTTGGATGAGTGTTGATTCATAGGGTTTCCCTGAACAACATCTCTCATTATAGTCGAGGCATAACTCGAACCTTACGCCTCATTCTCCAGCCACGCACCTCATTTCGTTGTATCAAATGCAGTGCTGATCCTGTAATAAATCTCGCGATCGCGCTATTCCAATCAAATTGTAAGACCGGTTGTGCGACAACCTCGACTCAAGCAGTTTTAGAGCTTTGAATGAACTCGTCCCAATGGTTTTGGATTGCTTGCGTTGCGGCTTGTCCGATCTCACTCCAATCGTTGAGAGTCAGCAACGAATAGAGCTTGGATTTAACTTGAGGACGAAGTGTGAGTTCAGCAGGTCGGTGTTGGTCTTCCTCAACCAGTGCTGTGAAAAATGCTTGCTGTTCCTCGCTTAGTTGAGTTAATTGCTGGCGAATTCGTCTTCTAGCTTCAGTGATGGCAGCTTCTGTTCCGCCTCCCAAATTTGCAGCCTCCATCAAGTCCTTAAGTTCGGTAAACAGAATTGATTGCAGCCGCACTTTTTTCATAGCTTGTTTCCAAAGGGCTGGATCAACAGGTTGAGGATTAAGCGAATAGGCAGGGAATCCCGCCCCGATCGCGCCCCCACAGGCAGCTTCCGCCTCAATCATCTCTCGTAAGAATTCTGAGTCGTCCAACAGGTCGAGCAGATCGCCAGTTTGCTCGTATTGCTGTCGTAATCGTTGTTCGTCCATGCTAGAACACCTGCTCCTGAATCACATGACTCCAAACTCAAAATAACTCAGATTGTCTTTGTCTGGATCTTGTCCATACTCTGACATATTCTGACGCTGATAAAACCGTTCTGCGGCGGGCAAAGAATGCAACCCGACTCGCCCCTGATATCCTAAACTGGCACTTCGCTGTCGAGCAAAGAGTAATAGGGCAGCACCAACACCTTTGAGGTAAGGCGGATCATCCAAATTTTGTCGATTCCAGGGGGCAGAGGCAAGCGCTTCGACATATACGAGCCGCTGGTTGGGATTTAACCAAGAGCGATGCCATTGAGTTTCGAGCCACATTAACCCTTGCGTCACTTCTTCATATTCAATTGCATAGGCTTCAAAGCGGTCATCATTGTTCGACAACCGCTCTTTCATCGCCCAACTCCAAAAAGCATCCTCTTCGTTTAAGTCCAGCAACATCCCTCGCCAGAGCATTTCAAAGTCTTCAAGATGGCGAGGCTGCATTTGAGCTAATTGGGCTTGAACAGGTTCTCCCAATCCGGTTGTCAGGGTGACAAGTTTCAGCATGAATGCTCGTAATTGATGAGCTTCTGATCCTACAACATCCGTAAAGCCATCAGATTTTTCTGGGCTGAAGGTCAAAGCGATACAAAACTTAATTCGTCTCTAATTTTAGAGAAACAGAGGTGAGACTTCTAAATTCACCCAAAATCACTCAATTGTCTCCAATGA
>JADEXW010000221.1 GCA_015206935.1 Pseudanabaenaceae cyanobacterium LEGE 13415
GAGCTAGTGATCGACCTTCTACCCAATCGAATAAGCGCGATTTTGACCAGTCAGGCTCAGATGCGATCGTCGTTAGTAATGGCGCATGAACTCCAGAACTTCCTTCTTCTGCGTATGCCCATAGCAAGCTAGTGATATCTGAAAATCCAATCAACCATTTGGGGTCAACTGCTGGAAATCGCCATTTTTCTAACAGTCTTGCGCCACCCCATCCACCACGAGTGCATAAGATTCCACGACAGGTCGAATCTTTGAGTGCGGTTAATAATTGAGTGCGGCGGTTCTCATCGGTGCCGGCAAGATAGCCATATCGATCGTCAAATCCAGGCATCAATTCCACCTGATAGCCGCGTTGCTTCCACACTTCTACGCCTTGATTAAATGCGGTGAATTCTCGCAGTGTGCCGCTTGGAGCAATCACACAGAGACGATCGCCAGGTTGAAGTGGGGCAGGAGTTTGGCAGCGCTTCATGACGGTAAATTTTGCGATTGTACAATGCGATCGAGCCAAATTTCTAAGCGATTCCCCATTGCTTCTAAAGAGTACTCTCGTTCAGCATCTTGGCGGCAATTTGCGCGATCGATTTTCTCTAGCTTAGAAATGGCTTTAACTAATCCAGGAACACTATCAGGCTCCACTAACCAGCCAGTTTCGCCATCTTTTACAATCTCAGCGGGACCCCCTCGACGATAAGCAATCACAGGAACACCACAGGCTAAAGCTTCGATCGCGACATTACCAAAGGCTTCGATCCAATGTGGAGTCATTAACAAAGCACGAGATTCTCCTAGAGCTTGCTGTAAGTCTTGAGTAGAAAGAAAGCCACAGTACTCGATCGGTGCAGTCGGATAGTTCGATCGAATGTGGTTCCAGTAAGCTTCATCTTGAATCACACCCCAGATTTTCAGCGGCATTCCAAGCTGTTGAACCGCAGAAACTGCGTCTTCTAAACCTTTTTCAGGAGCAATTCGACCCACCCAAGCTAAATGATTTTTTGGGGTTGGATTGAATTGATATTGAGACAAATCGAAGCCGTTTTTCAAGTTGAAACAGCGATCGCGAAATGTAAAAGTATCCGCTTGAGCCAAGCTATGAACTGCGATCGTAGTGGGGAACTGTTCTGCAACTTCAGCAATGATGTGATCCATTGCATCCGTGAGCGAACCCATACTAACTAAATGTGCGATCGAGCGCTCAAAAAATGGGGTGAGATAAAACGGCAACCAATCGTAAGCAAAGTTAATTAACACATCGTACTGGTATTGAACTTGACGCGCATAGTTCCAAAAGTTACCGAGTACTGAATTAGCAGGTAAGGTAATTAAAGCATCGCGTCCTTGAGATTGTGCCGTGGTTTGGAGACTTCCAGGAATTGTTACTAACGGAATGTTCTTTAATACTGAACCTTCAGGAGCAACTACAGTCACAGAATGACCTAGAGAAATAAGCGATCGAGCAATGTTTGTTAAGGTTAATTCGACACCACCCCCTAGCCCGGAGCCGATCGCGCCAACCGGAGTCGAAAGTAACAAAAGATTGAGCTTTGGAAGTTGAGACACAGCTTTAATCTAAAAGAAGCTTGCTAATTCTACAAAGAATTAAGCAAATTAGAAATTTTCATAATCAAATTCGCATCATCCGGAAAGGTAAGACAGAATGATGAATTTAAGGGAGCTACCTCATCCTTGCAGAAAACTGCATGACATCTACTGGACTGGGCTGATAGTTTAAGTTTGGTGTTCTTGAAATTTAAGACAACAACATAATTCACCTCACAGGTTGGCAGCTATGTACCGCCTTACTTTGGAATGGCAGGAAAACACCCGCAACTCTTTGCAGACCATCGCTTCGCACGATCAAACAAAACAACCTGGAACCATTCGGATTGGACGCGATCGAGAGCGCTGCGATGTCGTGTTGCAACATCCCGATCGCAACATTGAAAGAACGGTGTCTGGCTTGCACATTGAATTGTTCTGGAATGAAGCTGAACAGAAAATGTATGTTCGGAATTTAACGCGCGATCGCATTCCACCGAATCCTGCGCTCGTAGATGGACAAACTGTGATTAATCAAGAACTTGCGATCGCAGAAAACAGCAAAATTAGACTCGGAAAAATGGCACTGCGAGTTAAAGCCCTTGAATTAGACTCAAAGCAGAAAGAACCGATTAAAGCGAATCGATTTGTGTGCAAATGCACGAATCCGAAGGGCGCACACATTCTTCCAGCCGACTATTCGCTTTTAACTTGTCACTGTGGTTATCAGGTTCTTGGCGCAACGATGATTTCTGACCATATCATTTCTCCCCGTTAGGTGTATGCAGATTCAATTATCTTGGGATGACCCCATCACGAGTGAACAGCAGCAATATCAATTTGAAACCCCGATCGCAATTGGTCGAGAACAAGAACAGTTACCGACTACTGCAAATGGGCAACCTGTTTCACAACTGATGCTGCTTGATACAAACCGTAAGATTTCTCGATTTCATGCTTTGATTACAGCCGATCACGATCAAGTGATGATCGAAGATCGGAGTGCTAATGGTTGTATGTTGAATGGCGAGAAATTTCAAGGACAACCTCGATCGATAGAAAGCGGTGATGTCCTAAGAATTGGTTTGTATGACATTACGATCACCGTGTTGGAACCTGTGACGAATGCGACGATCGTTGAACCGAAATTGCCAACGATCGTGACTCCGCTTTCTCAGGTTGGAACCGTTCCCCAAGATGCTGCACCTCGCCCTTCAACGATTATTTTTAATCCTGAAACGGATGCAATTCAAACTCAAATCAACATTCCAAAACCGACTCGTCAATCTTTCCCGCCTGCGTCATTGTTTGATGCTGAATTAGTGTCAGTCTCTGCACTTCACGCTTCGGGCTATCCGGTTGATGAGATTGAATACGCCACGATCGGGGGCGGAATGGGTAGCTTTGTGTTTGCAGATACACTCCGAATTTCAGGCGTAAAGTCGGATCAGATTGCAGTGCTAAGTATTCAAGAGAAGCCTTATAAGCGATATGAAACACTATTAAAGAACTGTCAAATTCCAAGATATAAACGGATTCGATCGGGATCAGATTCTTGTCCTGACAACATTTGGGGCTTTCCCGGTTATGCCTTGCGGGATGCTTGTCGATCGATGAGTACTGGGCAAGTTAAATCGGCATTTGGATTCCTGTGGCAAGTGTTTGCAGAACCCGCACTGGCTGATACTTACACACCGAGAGCTAGAGATGTGTTTGATTCGATGGATCGCGAAGCGACTCGAATTAGTTGGGAGCGGATGTGGCGGTATGCGAGTGTCCGAAGCATTCGGAAGACAGAAGATGGACGTTATGTGATTGCTTATTCTGCAACTCGTCCACCCGGTGCGCCGAACTATCGATTTTTGATTGCTCGATACATTCATCTTGCTACGGGTTATCCTGCACTAAAGTTACTACCGGATCTACAACAATACCGAGAAACCACAGGTGATTTGAAATCTGTTGTTCAAGGTTATGAACCGCATGATCATATTTTTGAACATCTAGAGAAGCATGGCGGAACATTGTTAGTTCGAGGATTCGGCATTGTAGGATCACAAATTCTCGATCGCGTTAACGAAGCTCGTAAGCAAAATCCGAACATTACACTCGTGCATCTCAGCCGCACACCAAAGAAAGGAAATCGATTCGGTGTTGCAAAGCGGTATGTCGAGAATCAGTGGGAGTTTCAGCCGTTTAACTGGCCCAAAGCAACCTGGGGCGGCGATATGCGATCGCGCTTAGAATCGTCTGATCCACTGAAGCGACGAGAACTTTTAGAAGCTTGGGGTGGAACGACGACTGCAAGCCGTTCTCATTGGCGGAAAACCGTGAAACGAGGACTTCAAGAAGGATGGTATGTTCTGAAGTTTGGTCAAGTCGAGAAAGTTGAACGGAGTCCTGATGGAAAGCCGATTACTTATGTGAAAAATCGCGACTATCCAGGATTTGACAAGATTGAAGCAGATTTTGTGATTGACTGTACCGGATTAATTTCAGACCCGAAAGATAACCCATTGCTTGGTGATTTGATTCGCCATTATAAGCTGGATCTCAATCCTCAAGGGCGATTGCACGTTGAGAACAGTTTTGAAATTAAGAAAATGAGAAACGATCGCGCTCGAATGTACGCGGCTGGGATCATTACGCTGGGAGGACCTTATGCGCCTGTCGATACCTTCTTAGGCTTGCAGTATGCGGCACATCGAGCTGTCGAAAGTTTAGCGCGATTTCGTGCGCCGAATGTTCGATACATCGAAGGACTACGATCGCTGTTTCAATGGTTCAAATGGGCAACCAATCAAACGCCTTAGACTTAGACAGAGCGTTTTGCTGCGTTTTGGGCGGATAGTGCCCCCTAAATCCCCTCAATTCTGGGGGACTTTGACTCTTGTTCCCCCAGAATTGGGGGATTTAGGGGGCGATCCCCAGAAGAGCGATACACGAACCATTCATTGACTTTAGTTAAGAAGGACAATCACAATGACACCTACATTGATTGGACGGTGGCAAACTCGGACATTCCTACTTGCCACGATCGGGCTATTGGTTAGCTTTTTATTTTCTACAGGTTTAATCGGTCATGCCCCTGGTACAGTGTACTACTGGGTGTTGCTGTATGTTTGGGGGTTTGGACTATGCTGGGACATTCTTTACCATCAACTACAACAGTTCATGTGGGATCATGATTGGCCCGGACTGTTTCAGTTTGGAGCCGCGATCGTAGAAGGACTATTCCTAGCGGGAGCGGTACGCTGGATCGGATTGCCCGGAACAGAACTTGCTGCGGCACATCTCGATTTGTTTGCATTGCACTATAGCTTGGTTTGGATAGCAGACTATCTTGCATCTTGGGTCGTGATGCGGCTCTTGTTTCCGCGTTGGCGCTTTCGGGGTGGAGAATGGATCGGTCGCTGGTCGATCTAGTTGCTTCTGTTTCCAGCACTGAGAACTACATAAAAGTGCAATCCCTACAGATCAGATTCGATCCAGAATCAAACTGTGAGCTTGGACGAGGGAACAATGAGCCAGCTTTTATCACCGCAACAGTGCATCCAAACAACGATGGGTCTTCCTTGCCAAGTTGAAGAACTACTTGGTAGTGGAACTCAGGGCGAAGTTTATCGAGCAAAATTGAGCGATCAATCCATCGCGCTGAAATGGTTTCATTCTTACTACATTCATGAAGATGCGGGATTGTTGGAGCGTCTCACTGAACTGGTACATCTAGAAGCTCCAACTGATCAGTTTCTTTGGCCCTTCGCGATCGTGACTTCGCCAGAAATTCCCGGTTTCGGCTATGTGATGCGACTCCGGGAAGCAGGTTATCTCAGTACCGTGGATTTAGTCAAGCGGAAAGTAAAATTAAGCTTTCGAGTGCTATCCACGATCGGGCTGGAGTTAGCCGATAGTTTTTTACAATTGCATACACGCGGATTGTGTTACCGCGATATTTCACTGAATAATGTTTACTTTCATCCTCAATCCGGTCATGTGCTGATTGGAGATAACGATAATGTAACGATCGATGGTTCAACCAGTGGCGGAGTGCTTGGAACACCGGACTTTATGGCTCCAGAAGTGGTACGTCGAGAAGCGTTACCCAGTAAAGAAACCGATCGATACTCGCTAGCTGTATTACTGTTCTGTTTACTGCACAATCACCATCCGCTGTACGGCAAAAAGGTACTCGACATTTCTTGCTTAGATTTACCTGCTCGAATGCGGCTGTGTGGAACTGATCCAGTGTTCATCTTTGATCCGAACAATCCATCGAATGCAGCATTACCAGAATCGCATTCAATCGAAGCAGGAGCGAACGCGATCGAGTTTTGGTCAATCTATCCGCAGTTCTTAAAGAATCTATTTATTCAGTCTTTTACCGTTGGACTGCGCGATCCGAAAGCAGGACGAGTTCTCGAAAGCATTTGGCGATCGACCATGGTAAAACTGCGAGATTCCATCTTTCATTGTCCGCACTGTGAAGCTGAAAATTTTTACGATATTGAGACCTTTAGAAGCGCGATCGAGACTGTAAAACAGTGCTGGCGGTGTAAACAACCGTTACAAGCACCCGCCAGAATGCGAATAGATTCCGGAATGATGGTGATGTTAAACATTGACACGCTATTGTATCCGCATCATCTCGATCGCGATCGTCCCTACGATTTTTCTCAACCCACAGCGCGGATCATTCCTCGCTTCGATCGCAATCAACTGATTCTACAAAATCTATCGAACCAGTCCTGGAAAGTTGTCGGAACACCACAAGAGATCCTACCGCGCCAGGTGTTGCCGCTCGAATCTGGCTTAAAGATTCACTTCGGAAACACCCTTGGAGAGATTCGACTGTAGCTATTTAACGAGGAGCCAAACGATGCGAAGCCAAACCATGAACAGTGCAGCCAGAGATATCTTAAGAAAGCTTGTTGAAGAATTGGGGAGCAATGTTGCAGACAATCCGCAACAATGGCGAGGATACTTAAACGATCGACTTGCACACTATCAATTAGAGCGTAAAGCATTAACCACCGCATTAAACGAGCATGTTCCAGAGGAGTTAATGTCTTCGCAAGTGTCGATCGCTCCCGAAGCTCAGATCGAGCGATTAACTTCACGCTTAGTTGAACATCTTGGACTGCAACCAGAGGTCGCACGTTGGGCGGTTGAATCTTGGGCGATCGCGCTTGGAATTCTCAAAGGAACTGTTTCAAAACGACCCCAAACAATCGCCGATCGGGGCACTAAAGTTAAAAAGAGCAATACAAAGCAGCGAATCGCGATCGCAGTGTTAGCTTTAGGTGCGATCGCTGGAATTGGATTTGTAGCTCCGAAACTGCTATCAAACTCTGGATTTGCAATTGGTAGTGGAGGCAATCCAGCAAACCAAAACCCCGCTCCACTCACTCGTTTAACCGTTGGTGTTTATATCCCGGTCATTCCCAACCAAGGTGGAGGTCAGCCGAATCAACCCGCATTTAATCCCAGAGAAGGCTATCAGAAGTTTGCAGAGTATTTGAAAGCTGAATTGCCCAAGCGCTTTAATCGGAACATTGAAGTCAATGTTGAGTTCATTGATGCGACTGGAAGAGATGCCTTTGATCAAGTACGATCGAAGCTCAAAAATCAAGAATGGGATCTTGCTTTCACAGCAAATCCGCTCCTTTCTGCTGCTGCAACTGAGAGTAACTATACCTTTGCAGCCAGAATGCAGCCCTCAAGCAATGAAAGCTTCAACATTGCATTAGTAACGCGAAATGATAGTCCGATTAAGTCGCTCGAAGACCTCAATCGCAATCCAGACTATACGATCGCGCTCGGCAATCCGGATAGTCCTTTCTTCTATGTTCCTGTGTTCGATTCTTATGGTCGAACTCTGCGCGTTGAGCCGAACAATCCGACTCCAGTTGCGGCTGGAATCAGTGTGTTAGAAGGTCGAGCGGATGTAGGTGTGTTGCCTGCTGAATGGATTACCGAAGAACCTTCAAATAACTTACCAGAGCGATTCAGAGCAATTCGGCAACGGTTACGCGGTGGACTGAGATTGATTAGTGCGAGTCGATCGATTCCAACTGCTGGCGTGTACTTCTCTCCGAAGATTAGTCAATCTGATCAAGAAACACTGCGGAAAGCATTGCTCGAAGCTCCAGAAGAAACGCGCAGAGCCGCACGATATCGGGAAGGAGCATCAGGAGATTATAGTGAACTGGTGAAAATTGCAGAGCGAGTCGATCAGTTTCTTGCTTGCACTGATCCGACCAAGTGGAAATCGGGCGATCGGATTCAATTTAGCTGCTCGAATGCGCTTACAGGTCGGGTGAATGGGTTTGGATTTGCGGATGAGAATACGAACTATCTCACACTTCAAGTTGATGGCGGTAAGGCGCATCGTGTTGTGGTTCCGAAGCAAATTTTAGCGGATGCGGGTGTAACTGATGTGAGCAAGGTTAAACGTTTGGCGGTTACTGGAGTTACTCCAAATGAACAAGGTGAAATCCAAATCACGGCGGCAAATCAGATTAAACCGTTACCTGCACAATGATTTTGACCGATTGTTCGATCGACATTCACGGCGCAAAATCCGGGTAGAGACGCGCACACGAAGTGCGGCGAAGCTTCTAATCGCGTCTCTACAATCATCGGGTA
>JADEXW010000878.1 GCA_015206935.1 Pseudanabaenaceae cyanobacterium LEGE 13415
CAGTATTGTACTTGTTCTGTTAAGCGCATTGTTGCTAGATAACTCATTTGGCTAGCAAGTAGCAAATGTAGTCGATCGAACGACTTCCGCTTCAAGCATCTCCGAAGACTTGCACTGCATCGATCCCGACTTAAAACCGTAGAGAGGTTTCTTGAATGAAAAACAGCTTTGTACGGCGCGTACTACCCAGTGCAGCGCTGATGATTTCTGCCTTTGTATTCACCCCAAGTTCTGCCCATGCTGAACCATCAAACCGTGACACAAACAATAAAAACTATCCCCAAATTGCTCAAGCTGATCCCTGGGCTGCTCAAGTCCGACGCGAACTGAACAAGTATGCTAGAGCGGCTGGACTCACCGGATATTCAGAGACTCACGATCCATTCATTGGTCGTTTAGGTCGTGGAGGTGAGACTGATATTACGCTACAGCTAGATAGAGGAGTCCGCTATGCAATTTTCGGAGTCTGCGACAATGATTGCCGAGATATTGATCTCGCTCTCTATGATGACAATGGTAGATTAATCGCTTCTGATACTAAGAACGATGATATTCCAATTGTTTTTGTAACTCCTGCTTGGAATGCTCGCTTTACTATCAGAGTGAATATGGTGAGTTGTTCAAATGCTCCCTGTCGCTATGGGGTCGGTGCTTATGGTCAATAGACTGTAGAACGATTCTGCATTCGTTGAACAATCAAAACATAGAGCGATCGCTTGAAAACTGCGATCGCTCTAACTCTACTGTGGATATTTTTCACATTCCAATTAAGCTCTAAAGATTTTCAATCAACTCTTCGATCGTCACTTGCGCTTGCTTGAGAATGCCGCTCAAAGTGCCAACCTTCAACTCTCGATGCACAGGCACGACGCAACCGATTTCGCCTTCCTCGGTTTCCCGCTTCATCACAACATGGCTTCCAATTTGCCGAACCTGCTCGAATCCTAGCCGTTCAAGTGCCCGAATCGCTTCTCTGCTTGAGATGCGCGGCAGCTTAGGCATAGCTAACTTCCATGCTAGTGACAAATCTTTGGGAGGTTTCAGGTAAGGGAAATTCTTCTAGGTAGAGCCGTGTTGCTTCTTTCAGACCTGCGATCGCTTGTTCGATCGTTTCGCCTTGATCGACCGTGCCGACTTCTGGACATTCAGCGATGTACATATCGTCTTCTTTATAAACAATGACTGTAAAGGCGCGGCTTTTCATCGTTTTCTGTTTGTAGGGTTGTTTTTCTCAAGATAGCATTGAGTCGATCGAGCCTCTTCCAACCAAAAGCGTTGTCCTGATGACAAGTCGATCGATAGAATTGAAGCAGACGAAAGTACTTCGGAGCCTCATGAATTCAAACGCTAGTTTACTAAGCCGCATTACTCAAACGCCTGGACAGTGCGGCGGTCGTCCCTGCATCCGAGGAATGCGAATTCGAGTCACAGACATTTTAGAAATGCTAGCGGAAAACGTGAGTGTCGATGAAATTCTCGAAGACTTCCCCGACTTAGAACTTGCAGATGTTCAAGCCTGTTTACTGTTTGCGGCACGTCGGACTGATTTTCCTAGACTGACTGCATGAAAATTTGGATTGACGCTCAACTGCCTCCAACTCTAGCAAACTGGCTGACCGCGACTTTCGATGTAGAGGCTTCTGCTCTGCGTGAGTTATCGCTTCGAGATGCTCAAGATGTCGAAATTTTTGAAGCTGCACGATCGCAGAATGCCGTAATTCTGACAAAAGACAGTGATTTCATTGATTTGGTCTGTCGTTTAGGAACACCACCTCAAATCTTATGGCTAACCTGCGGCAACGTCACAAACCGCAATCTCAGACAACTCCTGTC
>JADEXW010000879.1 GCA_015206935.1 Pseudanabaenaceae cyanobacterium LEGE 13415
TTTGAGTTGTGAAAACAGGATTACACCAGACAATTGTGAGTGAGTGCGATTCTTAGAATCGTTCCAGTTGGGCTGGTATTTTTTTAAGTAAAGCGAGGTAGAGGGATGGCGATCGCAACAATCAACCCTGTGACCGGAGAATTGATTCAAACGTTTGAAGCGCTGTCGGATACTGAGATCGAGACTCGAATTGGACTTGCTCATTCGCAGTTCCTAAAGTCTCGATCGATTCCCATGTCCCAGCGTACGGAATGGCTTTTAGCAGCCGCAGAGATTTTAGAACAAGAGCGCGATCGCTTTGGCAAGTTGATCACACTCGAAATGGGAAAACCGATCAAAGCTGCGATCGCGGAAGTGGAAAAATCGGCTTCGGTCTGTCGCTTTTATGCGGAAAATGCAGCGAATTTTCTTGCAGATGTGCTGATTCAAACTGAAGCATCAATGAGCTTTGTCCGCTATCAACCATTCGGCGTAATCTTAGCTGTGATGCCGTGGAATTTTCCTTTTTGGCAAGTGTTCCGGTTTGCGGCACCGGCATTGATGGCAGGAAATGTCGGCTTGCTGAAACATGCCTCGAATGTGCCACAGTCAGCACTTGCGATCGAAGAAATTTTTACTCGTGCTGGCTTTCCAACGGGAGCATTTCAGACCTTATTAGTAGGAGCGGATAAAGTTGCAAGGATTATCGAAGACGATCGAGTCAAAGCGGCGACTTTAACCGGAAGTGAACCTGCTGGAGCAAGTTTGGCATCGATCGCTGGAAAGCACATCAAAAAAGTTGTTTTGGAACTCGGAGGCAGTGATCCGTTTATTGTGATGCCGAGTGCTGATCTTGACCAAGCGGTGAAAACTGCTGTTACTGCTCGAATGATTAATAATGGACAATCTTGTATTGCAGCAAAACGATTTATTGTAGCGGATGAAATTGCAGATCAATTTATCGATCGATTAGTTGAACAATACAGAGCGCTGAAAGTCGGCGATCCAATGTTACCGGAAACTGACATTGGGCCCTTAGCCACGTCTGGGATTTTGCAAGACTTAGATCAGCAAGTTCAGACCTCAATTCAGCAAGGTGCAAAAGTTCTAATCGGAGGTGAACCAATTCGCGATCGATCCGGAAACTTTTATCCGCCAACGATCTTATCGGACATTCCCAAAGGTTGTTTAGCGGAGTATGACGAGTTTTTTGGTCCGGTTGCTTTAGTGTTCCGAGTACCGGATTTAGAAAGCGCGATCGCACGCGCGAATGATTCTCCGTTTGGACTCGGCGCGAGTGCTTGGACACAAGATGAAACGGAACGCGATCGATTGATTCAGGAGATTGAATCTGGGTCAGTGTTTATTAATAGCATGGTGAAGTCTGATGTGAAATTGCCGTTTGGGGGAATTAAGCGATCGGGCTTTGGACGGGAGCTAGGACGCGAAGGCATTCTAGAGTTTGTCAATGTCAAAACCGTCTGGGTGAAATAGCTGATTCACTAGAAAGTCTTTCTAAATTCGCAAATCTGAGCTATCACTATAGCGAGCAAAATCCGTAGCCCTACATTGAGGAGGATGAGCATGAACACCGCAGAATTATTAGTCCGCTGTCTAGAAGCTGAAGGTGTCGAATATATCTTCGGTCTACCCGGAGAAGAAAACCTGCACGTTTTGGAAGCATTGCAAGGTTCATCAATTCGGTTCATTACCACTCGACACGAACAAGGTGCAGCATTCATGGCTGATGTCTATGGACGACTCACTGGAAGAGCAGGCGTATGCTTATCGACATTAGGCCCGGGTGCAACAAATTTGATGACCGGAGTCGCTGATGCAAACCTCGATCA
>JADEXW010000880.1 GCA_015206935.1 Pseudanabaenaceae cyanobacterium LEGE 13415
GAACGCATATTTAGATCGACTGAACGGCTAACAATCGAGTTTCTGAAAAATCTGCACCATTCAGCACCTTTTGAAATTGATCGAATCCGATACAGTGAGGATGAAGATCTTTGTGGTGCTGGAATTATGGCAAATTACGACCTTCTGCTTCGTGACTGTCAGTTACTTCGCGCTCCTAATGTTTCAGAAAAAGCGGATGTTGCAATTCATGCAGGTGAGATTGTTGAAATTGCCCCTCACCTAGAATCAGCAACAGCGGAGATAGAACTAGAAATCCAAGGGCATCTAGTGAGTCCTCCGTTTGTTGAATCGCACATTCACTTAGATTCCGCTCTCACCGCAGGCGAACCCCGCTGGAATCAAAGCGGCACTCTGTTTGAGGGCATCGAAATTTGGCGAGAACGCAAGCAAAATCTCTCGCTAGATGACGTGAAACAAAGAGCGATCGAGACACTGAAACAGCAAGCGTTGCAGGGGGTTCTTTTTGTGCGAAGTCATGCGGATGTGAGTGAAACGAGTTTAACCGCGCTCAAAGCCTTGCTCGAAGTTCGTGAAGAAGTTAAAGATTGGATCACGCTGCAAGTCGTCGCTTTTCCACAAGATG
Organism: Pseudanabaenaceae cyanobacterium LEGE 13415; assembly: GCA_015206935.1. Taxonomy (GTDB): domain Bacteria; phylum Cyanobacteriota; class Cyanobacteriia; order Leptolyngbyales; family Leptolyngbyaceae; genus Leptolyngbya. The sequence goes on from JADEXW010000880.1 coordinate 605, forward strand.
GCATCTATGGCGGCGCGAAGAATGATGAATTGATCGAAGAAGCGATGCGATTGGGTGCAGATGCAGTTGGAGGCATTCCGCACTATGAATTGACTCGTGAAGATGGAGTGCGATCGATTGAGCGCATCTTTGAACTGGCGCAGAAGTACGATCGCTTAATTGATATTCACTGTGACGAAATCGACGATGATCAATCCCGCTTTCTAGAAGTCGTTGCTGCTTATGCCATTCGTACCGGAATGGGTTCAAAAGTCACTGCGAGTCACACCACTGCATTCGGTTCTTATAACAATGCGTATGCGTTCAAGCTGTTGGGATTTCTCAAACGTACTCAGCTTAATTTCATCTCGAATCCGCTGATCAACATTACGTTGCAAGGTCGGACTGATACTTATCCCAAACGTCGCGGAGTCACACGAGTTAAAGAACTCTGGCAACAAGGAATGAATGTGAGCTTAGGACATGATTGCGTTCAAGATCCTTGGTACTCGCTTGGAACAGGGAATATGCTCGATGTTGCATCAATGGCGATTCATGTTTGTCAAATGACTGGAACGCCTGAGATTGACGCTTGTTACAACATGATCACTTGGGGCGGTGCGAGGACTTTGAACATTGAAGATCAATATGGGATTGAAGTGGGCAAGCCTGCGAATTTAATTGTGTTAGATGCGATCGACAAATATGATGCAATCCGTCGTCGTGCCACTGTGCAATACGTGATTTCTCAAGGCAAACTCCTGGCACAGACCGAGCCACCGAAATCGAAATGGCGCGGACATTAAGTTAGGAATCTTCGCGGTATCGTAAGAAAATCTATTGAGTAAAGGTCAATCTTATGACTTCTTTCCTAAGCCAACTCAATTACGACCCTGACACGATTTACCCGGAATCCGACGGCAATCCCATGACCGAAAGCGACCCAACCCGTGATTATTTGGTTTACAGCGTTGAGGCGCTCAATCTTTATTTTCAGAATCGACCTGATGTTTATGTCTCAGGCAATCTTTTTGTTTACTATGAGCGGGGCGTTCCTGATGCCGTTGTCTCTCCAGATGTGTTTGTCATTTTCGGAGTTGAGAAGAAGAAACGCCGCACTTACAAAGCCTGGGAAGAAGGGAATAAGCTACCTTCGTTTGTTCTAGAAGTGACTTCTAAAACGACTCGCGGGAACGACGAACAAGACAAACCCCAAAAGTATCTAAGAATGGGCGTAACC
>JADEXW010000881.1 GCA_015206935.1 Pseudanabaenaceae cyanobacterium LEGE 13415
AGAGAACAAACAGCGGGATCATCGTCACGCCGCCTCTTTCAAACAGTTCGATGATAGTCATGATTGCTCTTCCTTTCTTTGCGTCCCTTGTAGCATCTGATTGAATCGGGTTTTTAAAGATTCCATAAAATCTTACTGCGCGATCGCAGCAGTTTCCGTCGATTTCTGAAAGAAAAAAGAACTCCGACACCAGAACTTGGCACAGAGTTCTCAATTCGATTCCAAAAAGCTTAGAACGATCGATTCAGGTCTTCCCAAGCCCCAATTGTTTGAGGCACGATCGGCTGAATTAATTGCGCGATCGCGTCTGCATAGAAGTGAATTTCCTGCTGTGCGCCTTCGCCTTTCCGCAATCCAATAAAGTGCAGAACAGCTTGCAGCGAAACTGTCCAAACCCAGGAGGTGTAAACGCTTGGAACTAAAACGCCGCGAGCTTGTTCCCGTCCCACTCCCAATGCAAGCAAATCTTTATAAGCTTTGTAGCTCGCTTCACATTGAGCGCGATAGATTGCAAGGGCTTGCTGATTCTGCTCTTCAGGAATTTCGCCAAACGTTGCTTGTCGATTCGATTTAGACTGCTGGCGAAAGGTTGCAGGAACATAGAAATCTTCGGAATCTTCGATCGACACATATCGAAAACTCTTCTCGTTCCAGCCCACCTGCTCATCGTTATGTGAAGAGGCGATCACATGCTTCCACCATTGACGTGCAACAAACAGCGGCGCTTTGACTTTGAACTTAAAGACAACTCCACGAAATGGCGAGGTATGGTGATGCTGAATCAAGTAGCGAATCAGTTTGACATCTTTTTCATCTAAGTCGATCGACACTTTATCAAAGCTAGCTCTAGCATCGTTCACAATGTCCAAATCGTTGCCCATATGAGACAGGAGCGCGATCCGACTTTTGCCATCGTTGAGTGGATCGAGCCAGGGAAATTCTGCTGTGCGATCGGGCAATGCTGAATCAGACATATCGGTAAAATTGGGAACAGCAATAGATTGAACCATGAAAGATTCCTCAAACGATGACGCTATAGGTAGCGTTTAATTTAGCTCCAGTTTGAGAAAAGCGCAAGATATGAAGTCAAACTTTAATTTTCCGGGATTTGTTCAGAGAGCTTGAAAAACGAGAGAAAGCAATTCGCGATCGAACAACTTGTGCCCCAAAGTTAACAAGATCGATTAAGCTTACTCCATATCTTGCTGTTGTTTTTTCAAAGGCTTTGTTGTGCCCAAACGTCTCTCTCTTCTTTCAATTTGCTTGATCCTCGGACTGTGGACGAGCCAGCCCGCATTTGCTCAAGCACTGATCCCTCATGCCCCCCAAGTTGATTTTGACAAACTTGAACAACAAGGGATCGGACTGATTCAAGAAGCTTCGCAATTGGCGCAGTTCAATCAGAATCAGTTAGCCCTAGCACGCGCAAGATTGGCAGTACAACTGGCTCCAAAACGTCCCGAAGCATGGGCGATTTTAGGCGGGTTGTATCTGGAAACCAAACAAGCCGATGATGCGATTCCAGCATTAAGAAGAGCGAATTCGCTTGATCCCCGCAATCCTGCAATCTTATTTGCACTCGGAACAGCACATTTCCAGAAAGCGCAATACGAAGAATCGATTAAGCAAATTCAGGCAGGACTGAAGATTAAGCCTGATGTCGCTGGTGCTTACTTCGACATGGGAAATGCCAATCTGATGTTGAAACGCAATCGAGAAGCGATCGCAAATTACGAGAAAGCAATGTCGATCGATAAATCGTTTTGGCCTGCGCTCAATAACATTGGACTGATTCGCTACGAAGAAGGCAAGATCGACGA
>JADEXW010000222.1 GCA_015206935.1 Pseudanabaenaceae cyanobacterium LEGE 13415
GGACGTTACGCTGCAAGAGCCGCTGTCAGAATCTGCCAAACGATCGTTGACACGGGAAGCTACCCGAAAGATGAGTTAGAGCAAGATTTGAAAGATTTGCTCGATATTGCAGCGGAATGTTCGTTAGGTCCGAGTACCGAAACGTTGGTGAAAGAAGCTGAATCGCGGAATATTCCTTGGATGGAACTGGGAGCGCGATCGATGATCCAACTCGGCTTTGGAGTACATCAAAAACGTATTCAAGCCACTTTAAGCAATCAGACCGGAATTCTAGGGGTTGAGCTGGCTTCGGACAAAGAAGGCACAAAACAAATGCTTCGATCGGCAGGTGTGCCCGTCCCACGTGGAACTGTGATTAATTACTTAGATGAACTAGAAGACGCGATCGAGGAAGTGGGCGGATATCCGATCGTGATTAAACCGCTGAATGGCAATCATGGTCGCGGAATTACGATCAATATTACGAGTTGGCAGCAAGCAGAAGCAGCTTACGATGCAGCAAAAGAAGTTTCTCGATCGGTGATTATCGAACGCTACTATCAAGGACGCGATCACCGAGTTTTAGTGGTGAATGGAAAAGTCGTGGCGGTGGCTGAACGAGTTCCAGCGCATGTGGTTGGTAATGGTCGATCGACGATTCAGGAATTAATCGACGAAACCAATCGCGATCCGCGTCGAGGTACAGGACACGATAATGTTTTGACCAAAATCGAACTCGATCGAACTTCTTGGGAGTTGTTAGAGCAAAAAGGTTACGACTTAGAAACCGTTCTACCAGAAGGTGAAATTTGCTATTTGAGAGCGACAGCGAACTTAAGTACGGGTGGAATTGCGATCGATCGAACGGATGATATTCACCCTGAAAATCTTTGGTTAGCTCAAAGAGTCGTGAAGATCATTGGTCTAGACATCGCTGGAATTGATGTTGTAACCGATGATATCTCGAAGCCATTGCGCGAAGTTGATGGTGTCATTGTTGAAGTGAATGCGGCTCCTGGCTTCAGAATGCACATTTCGCCCAGTGAAGGCATTCCGCGCAATGTAGCAGAACCTGTGATCGATATGTTGTTTCCGCAGCGAAGTAATGGACGAATCCCGATCATTGCAATTACAGGAACCAATGGAAAAACGACAACAACCCGCTTGATTGCTCACTTGTTCAAACAAACGAATCAAGTCGTCGGCTATACCACCACTGATGGAACTTATATTGGGGACTATCTAGTAGAACCGGGAGACAATACGGGGCCTCAAAGCGCACAATTGATTTTGCAAGATCCAACAGTTGAAGTGGCAGTGTTGGAAAGTGCAAGAGGTGGAATTCTGCGATCGGGTTTAGCCTTTAATGCGTGTGATGTTGGTGTTGTTCTGAACGTTGCAGCAGATCACTTAGGATTGGGTGATATCAATTCGATCGAAGAAATGGCGCGAGTCAAAAGCGTCGTTGCTGAATCTGCACTTCCGAAGGGCTATGTCGTATTAAATGCGGATGATCCGTTAGTGGCTGCAATGTCCAGTCGAGTGACGGCTCAGATTGCTTATTTCTCAATGAATCCGGACAATGAACTGATTCGATCGCATACTCAACGCGGTGGATTAGCAGCGGTGTATGAGAATGGCTATCTCTCGATTCTGAAAGGGGATTGGACACTCCGAATCGAGCAAGCAATCCATGTTCCTCTTACATTAGGTGGACGTGCGCCGTTCATGATTGCGAATGCTCTGGCGGCAAGTTTGGCGGCGTTTGCTCAAGGCGTTCGGATCGAAGATATTCGAGCTGCATTGATGACATTCCAAGCTTCGAGCAAGCAAACACCGGGACGGATGAATCTATTCAGTCTGGGACAGTTCCATGTGTTGATTGACTATGCACACAATCCGCATAGCTATCAAGCATTAGGCGGATTTGTGCAGAACTGGGAAGAAGGAGAGCGCATTGGAGTGGTCGGCGCACCAGGCGATCGACGGGATGAAGACTTTGTGCAGTTGGGGCAACTCTCAGCCGGGTTGTTCGATCGCATTATTGTTAAAGAAGATGATGATAATCGCGGACGCGATCGCGGAAATACGGCTGCTTTTATCGAGCAAGGGATTAAACAATCAAAACCAGATGCGCGATACGAGACGATTCTGGATGAAGCAATGGCGATTCAAACCGCGTTGGATAGTGCGACTCCAGGGAGTTTAGTGGTGATCTTGCCAGAGAGTGTGACGAGAGCAATTCAGATCATCGAAGAACGGAATGCGGTTCAGGTCGTGACTCCGGTGAACAATCTGAGCGGTATGAATCATACGCGATCGCAATTCGTTCCTTCACGTGAGGCAATTCCGACCTCGTAGAGATTCCAAACGACTGTAGAGGCAAATTCGCTGGGTTGTCTCTACAGATTCGCCAGTTTTACCCGGAATCCAATTGTTAAATAAAAATTTTATTCAATCAATCAGAGACAAAGACAGCGATATACTATCTCCATCCATAGAAAAAGTCGATCGACCCCCATCACCGTTGATTGACAAAACCGAAGCTTACAAGCTCCAGGAGATACAAGTATGAATATTCTTGCATGGGCTGTACTTGGAATCGTTGCAGGTGCGATCGCGAAACTGATCTATCCCGGACGGCAAGGCGGCGGCATCTTTAGCACGATGATTTTAGGCATTGTGGGTGCATTTTTGGGTGGCAGTCTGCATACTCTTCTGACCAAAGGCACGATCGGGTTAACCGCAGCAACTTTTAATTTGCCAGGTTTGATTGTTGCCGTCCTGGGAGCGATGGTTGCTATCTTCCTCTGGGGACTCGTCACCCGGAGCGCTGCTTAATTCTGGTAAACGACTTCTTCAATTGTGTGTGCGGGATCGCCTGAACGGTTACTGTCATGAGACAGAGAGACACTGGGCGATCCCTTCTTTTTAGTAGAGGTCAAGCTCCATTCGTACCGCGTATGCTGTAACTCATTAAGACGCAGAGTTAGAGAGAAAGCAGCTATGACATACCTCGGACAGCATGTAGAAATTACAGAACAAGATGCAGGCTGGATTGGCATTTGGTGGCATGAAGGTGGAATGATTCAGCTTGGCTTTTTCTCGAATGCACCGGATGCGTGGCAAGCCGTCACTGAGTTAATTCAACGCGATTTAGCGGTTCGGTGCTTGTTGGGTGTGATTGATGAATGGCGCGATCGCGAAAAAATTGATGATGTTGAATATGCGCTGGGCGTAAACTCGTTAGTCGAATTTGTCCTGGCATGATCGGTTAACTCTACTGACTGAGTACAGTTCTCCTGACTGCTAAACCGCGTGAGGGTGCTAGTTCTTGATTCTAGGAGTGTGGGCTTCGTTGCGATCGGATAATGCCCCCTAAATCCCCCAAATTTGGGGGACTTTAAAGGTGGAAAACGCCTTGGAATTGGAGACATTCTTCTAGCTCAAAGTCCCCCAAAATGGAGAATTTAGGGAACAACTCCCGGAAAAGCGGTTACACGAATCATTCGTCGAACTAATATTAATCTACATTGCTAACTTGTTCACTTGATCTAGCATCTGCAAGCCGTGGATCAAAGATGAACCGCCTCGAATTGCAGTCGCAACATGAACCGCCTCAGTCATTTGCTCCAGATCTGCACCTTGTTGAAGACATTCTTTTGTGTACGCATCAATGCAATAAGGACATTGAACCGTATGAGCAACTGCGATCGCAATTAGCGCTTTTTCTCGTTTCGACAATGCTCCCTCTTCAAACACAGCACCATAGTACGCAAAGAATTTTTCAGCTAGCTCTGGATTGCCTTCGCCAATTTTGCCAAAGTTCGGTAAATGGTCGGGATTGTAGTAAGTATCCATGTTGAATGTGAAATTGGTGATGATCGCGATCGTAGTTCATTCCATTGACCATTCTGCGGCTGCTTCCCAACCTAATCCTTTTCGCACGATCGCAGGTTCATCCGTGGTAAAGTCCAAAATCGTCGAAACCGCTTGTGTCGGCTCTTGTCCAGTATCTACTATCAGATCAACTAATCGATTCATACTGTCAAACAGTTCGGGCAAAGATAAATTTTCTGGGTCACGAACTTTCAGCGGAACTGTCTCATCTTCGACTGGAACATGAGCAGAAGTCGAAATGATCGGGTTTCCTAAAGCTTTTAACAATGCCTGACACACCGGATGATCCGGAACTCGAATCCCGGTTGTTTTTCGCTTCGGATTCATGACTAACTTCGGTACAAGTTTGGTTGCAGGAAGCAAAAATGTATACGTACCAGGAACTAGACTTCTCATCATTCGATAAGCCTGATCGGTCACAACTGCATATTGAGCAATGTCAGAGAGCGATGGACACAGAAACGTGAGTGGTTTATCATTTGCAAGTTGTTTAAGCTGTCGGACGCGCTGAACACCTGATTTTGAATTCAGATCACAACCGATCGCATAAACGGTATCAGTCGGATAGAGCATGACTGCGCCGTTTCGTAGTTCAGTCACAACCTGATCGATACTACGCGCTTGCGGATTGTCGGGGTGAATTTTGTAGAGAGTTGCCATAGCGGATTGCGGGTGTATTGTGGAGAAGTATTTACCCTTTTGGAAGTGTGATGAGCAAGATTGCTTACCTGGATTGCCCTACGGGGATTGCTGGTGATATGTGCCTGGGGGCGCTGGTGGATTTGGGTGTTCCTCTAGCGTATCTAACGGAGTGCTTGAATCGATTAGGAATTTCTGAAGAATACCAATTGTCTGCGGAATCAGTTCAACGAAATGGACAACGCGCGACAAAAGTTTATGTGAACTTACAGTCGGATATAAAGCATTCTCATCGTCACGAGCATCATGATCATTCTCATGATCACAAACATTCACACGATCACGAACATCGTCATGATCATGAGCATCATCACCATCATGATAAGTTGCGCCATCTGCCTGAAATTGAGAAGATGATTTACGGGGCGAAACTCCCACCACGGGCAGAAACGTGGAGTTTAGCCGTGTTCCGACAGTTAGCGATCGCGGAAGGAGCGGTTCACGGAATTGCACCCGAAGAAGTCCATTTTCATGAGGTGGGCGCGATCGATGCAATTGTCGATATTGTCGGGACTTGTTTGGGATTCGATTGGCTGAATGTCGATCGAATGATTTGCTCTCCACTTCCCACTGGAGGGGGAACGGTTTGGGCAGCACACGGACGTTTACCTGTTCCCGTTCCAGCGGTGTTAAAACTGTTTGAATTGCGCCAAGTTCCAATCTATAGCAATGGCATTGAAAAGGAATTAGTGACACCGACTGGAGCCGCGATCGTAACCACATTAGCAAAGTCTTTTAGCACTCCTCCGAAAATGACTTTACAAAAAGTTGGTTTAGGAGCAGGAACAATCGATTTACCGATTCCTAATATGATGCGGATTTGGATTGGAACTACAGAAGAACAAGCACATCAAAGTGCAACGCCTGAAACAGTAACTGTTCTCGAAACTCAGATTGATGATTTGAATCCTCAAGCGATCGGCTATCTATTTGATGCGTTGCTAGAAGCGGGTGCATTGGATGTGTTTACTCAGGCGATTGGTATGAAAAAATCGCGTCCCGGAATTTTACTCACTGTGATTTGCTCACCAGAAAAAGTTGCAGAGTGCGAAACGATTGTATTTCGAGAAACAACCACATTAGGAATTCGCAGAACCACACAGCAAAGAAGTGTTCTCGATCGAAGATTTGAGCAAGTGAACACAGAATATGGAGCCGTTCAAGTAAAAATTGCATCTCGGAATGGCTCGATCGTCAATGTACAGCCTGAGTACGAAGACTGTGTTCGCATCGCTCGAAAGGTAGATTTACCCTGGCGAGAAGTGCATCGAATTGTGTTGCAAACTTGGCATCTGACACAGGTTTGAGAAATTTCTCATAGAATAAAAAGTGGATCTGCTTGCGTGATTTCCACATCTGTTTGGGTGCTTCAGATCTATTGAATCAACAGGAGTTTCAGAACACTGGAGATCGATCAATGTGGCAAGCAGGGGGAAACTACGCAGGACGCAGCTTTCGAGGGCAAGATTTTAGCGGACTAGATTTAAGTCGATCGGGCTTTCAAGGCTGCGATCTCACTGGAGCAAACTTTGTTGAAACCGATCTTACTGGAGCCGATTTAACCGGAGCAATTCTAAGAACCACACAGTTTCAACGCGCAAATCTTTGTCATGCTCGATTAATACAGTCGGATTGCAGTTTTGCTGATTTTTCTCATGCTCAAATTCGGTATGCAAATCTCGCAGAAACGAACTGTAGCCATGCAAAATTCATCTCAGCAAATATTGGCGGATCAGCATTCCGAGATGCAATTCTGTATCAAGCAAATTTTATTGAAGCTTGGTTACGAGGAACTAATTTTCTCAGAGCCAATCTTTGTGAAGCGGTGTTAATTAGTGCAGACCTCAAAGGAGCCAAGCTAGAAGCAGCAAACTTAGTTCGATCGAGGTTGACAGATGCAATTCTCGAACGGGCAAATCTGAGCGATGCGAACTTAGAATCGGCTCAACTGCGAGGTGCAAAGCTGAGAAATGCTTATCTTGAAAGCGCAATTTTGACGAATGCAAACTTACAAGATGCTCGACTGAACGAAGCAAACTTACGAAAAGCTTATTTGTATCAAACGAATTTAGCGTTTTCAATGTTAGCAGGAGCAGATTTCAAAGAAGCTCGCTTGTGTCGTGCAAATCTCACCGGAGCCGCATTACAAGGTGCTTATCTTAAGTGTGCAGATTTGAGAGATGCAATTCTCGATCGAGCAAATCTGCGACGCGCAAAACTCTGTGGTGCAATGTTAAATCGATCGAGCTTGATTGAGACAATTCTCGAAAATGCGGATCTTTGTTATGTCGATTTTAAACGGGCTAATTTGCAAAATGCAGAGCTAGAAGGTGCTGGACTAGAGAATGCAAACTTCTACAAAGCGAACTTATCGGGAGCTTGTTTGAGTCGAGCAAATTTAATTGCAGCAAAGCTTTGTTCAGCAAACCTGAGTGATGCAATTTTGCGAGGTGCGGATCTGAGTCAAGCAAATCTGACTGGAGCAAATTTAAGTCGATCGATCATTCGAGGGGCAACCTTGATCGGAGCAATTTTGAACAATGCAAACTTAACGGATGCAATCCTGGTTCGATCGAATCTGAGCGATAGTTCTTGTTGTGAAGCTGATTTCACCAATGCTAGATTAAATCGTGCTTATCTGAGTGGTGTGTCTTTTGAAGATGCGATTTTGACGAATGCTCGATTGAGTGGTGCAGCGGTGTTAAGAGCTTATTTCAACAGAGCAATCCTACATGGAGCGCAGCTAAATCGCACTTATCTGAGCTATTCTGATTTCGATTCAGCCATGCTGAACAATGCAAATTTAGTCGCTTCTACGTTAGTACGAGTCAATTGGAATAGTGCGATCGTGCAAAATACGCGATTCGGTGGCAATCAAGGCTTAATCAGTCCTCAACGTGAAAAATTACAGCAACAAGGAGCCGATTTCAGCTTATTGCCGCTACCCGATGAAATGCCGTCTTCAATGCAATTGCTCGAATCCTTTCAAAGTGACTTAAGCGATCGCTTAATTGATCTGGATGAAGCAACGGAACGAGTCCGAAATGCGATCGTACTGTTAAGTGAGAGTTGTGAGACACTGACCAAAAAATCTCGATTTGATTGTATTACTCAAGTGCAAAACCAAATTGAACGAATGAACGCAGAATGCGATCGCGCTGAAGAACAGAACGATCGCTATCTCACTCAAATCCAAAATCTCAGTCGTGCAAACCTCGGTTCAGACGTGATTGAGCTATTAGATGGTATTCACGCGCAGATTTTTCGATTGAATCAATTTCAGCGATCGACATTCGAGCGAATCCGCTTGAATAATTTGGGTGAATCGGATCGCTCGATCGATTTAGAGGAGCAAATTGATGAGATTAAGCTAGATTTAGACTCGATCGAAGAAATCGATGAAGAGAACTAACCGATCGCTTTCTGATAAAACGCGGTCATGTCTGCAAACCATTCCTGCCGAGATTTTTCCCAGGTATAGAACATATGCCCACCCAAATAATGCTTCAAAGTGAGGTTCGATCGCACATCTGGATGCAGTTTCATCAAGTC
>JADEXW010000882.1 GCA_015206935.1 Pseudanabaenaceae cyanobacterium LEGE 13415
ACCGAGATTTTACCTGATTCTTTCACGAGTCTGCATCACTGATTCACAAGCGATCGTTCAAGAAATCTCACTGATTCGCTAATTATTCTGCTGTTTTGAGTAGAGCTTTAGTTGACTTGGCTTCGAGCGACTAGATTAACATCTGCAAATGGATAGATTTAATGTGAGTTTGATCGTTTCGTTGATAGCGGCTAATGCCCCCTAAATCCCCCAAACTTGGGGGACTTTAACGGTGGAAAGCGCCTTGGAATTGGAGAAATTGTTCTTGCTCAAAGTTCCTCAGAAAAAGTTCCTCAGAATGAGAGATTATCGATACACAGTGAGAATGAGGCATAGAGAGCGATCCCGAACAATTAGAGCAATTCATTCAGTCACTTCCCAAATCGGAGCGCAACCGGATTGCTTTTCTGAAACTCGTACCACGATCGCTGAAGTTCATCGGGTGCAGGAAACCGCGAGTCATACACCGTAATGACATTCGTTAACTCACGTCCCGCAGGTTGAACAATCCGATTTCCTAGCGCTAATGCGACTGAAGTGCCACCGTCTAAATTCATCGCTTCGTAGGCTCCAATCGATCGCATAATTTCCGCTTCTTTCTGTAAGGTAATTGGCTGATGAAATGTCACAAGATAGAGTCGATCGCCATTTTCAGGAAAGCCGATCGCAATTCGTTTAGCCACTCCTGAAACCGCTGGATCACTAAAGCCTTCTTGCCTCGGATTGATTGAAACATTGCCTTGTTTTAACAATCGAGGACCCGCAGTGAGTGAAAACCAATGTTGATCCCATTGCGGTTTGCCTTCGGTGCGAGCGGTGATCATTTCAGGACGGTTGCCCCGACGAATTCCTAAAGTCGTACCATAGTTCTCCCAAGGACTGTACTTCAGAACGCGCCCACCTGCGACCATATTGCCCATCACGCGCTTTTGATCGTCCATGCTGAAAAAGGTTCCACTGGCAGTCACAGCGGCTCTGTGGCGGCGCACCATTGCTTCAAATAATTCATCACCGTGTGTCGATCGAGAACTATTCGCCTGAGTTGCTTGATTGGCAAGACCGATACTGATAAAGGTTTTGGGATCAGTTAAATCGATTGTTGCAAGTCGAATTGGCACTCCTGCGATCGTGCGTTCCACTACTGAGATCGGGCGAGCATTTCCAGGGCGTTCAGTCGTGGCAACTGCGATCGGGGCGGCGACGGGTTCGGGGGCGAAGCCCATTCGCGGAAAGACGATCACACAAGTAAAGAGCGTACAGGTTGCAGTGACGGAGAGGCTACCGGGGACAGACGACAACCAACGAATCATGAAGCGTTTGCGATGAGAAACTCTGTCAATCATGCCTTGATTATGTATTTTTCAGAAATTGATTAAAAATACGTAATATCTCTTAGCAAGGTTCTCCCTAAAGGTAGAGGAAGAATGATTGCTTTTCTCACACCTAGGGCTATTCTCCATGAAAATACGGATTAAACCGGAAAAACGGCTCTCGATTCAGCAAAAGTTTATCGATCGATAAAGTTGATATAGCAATCTGATTTGAGTTGTAAGATTCGGGAAAGCCCCCAAACCCCCAATCCTGGGGGCTAAGAGTCTTGTCCCCCCAAACTTGGGGGCTAGGGGGCTTACAGGTGTAGGTTTGTGTTGAAGTCATTACGATGAGTTCAAGAGCAACGCGAAAGTGGGTTGTGGAACTAAGGGTGGCATCCGAATTGGAAGCTGCTGGCTTAACCAGATCGGCAGCACAATCAAACCGAGGGCAAAACAAGATAACTGCCGCAGTTGAGGATGTTTAGGCGTTGGACGATTGGGAC
>JADEXW010000883.1 GCA_015206935.1 Pseudanabaenaceae cyanobacterium LEGE 13415
CTTTCCAGCCACCGAGCTCTTTTTCGAGCAGCGCTTTAACTTGAGTGGGATCGAAATCGCCGGCGAGAGAAACAATCGTGGTCTCCGGTCGATAGTGCGATCGATAGAAATTGATCACATCCTGACGCTGAATCGCTTTTAAGCTGGCTTCAGTCGGGAAACTATGGAAGGGATGGTTTTCAGGGTAAACCGTTTGCTGGAAGACGCGACGAGCGAGAACGGCTGGATTATCGAGTTGAACTTTCAGCGCAGTCAGCGATCGAGCGCGGGACAGTTCCAATTCTCGCTCTGGGAAAGTCGCATTCTGAGCCACATCCGCCAAAGTTTGAACCAGAATCGGTAAGTGTTCGGATAATGCAGTTGCATCGACTAAAACACTTTCGCGATTGGTATCAATGCCGAAATTAATTCCGCGATCTTCGATCGTTTTTGCCAGCGTTAACGCATCTTTCGTTTTTGTTCCATTCGTCAAATTATCGGCAGTCAGTTTTGCAAGTCCCGCTTTCGTATCCGAATCGAACTCTGAACCTGCTTGCATTGCAGCACTGAGCGAAACCGTTGGAGTACTCGTATCGCGCATCAACAGCACTTTCAAGCCATTCGGGAGAACATATCTTTCCGGTAGCGCTTGAGTGGCTCGATCGCCTGTTTGCACCGCAGGCAGATATTTTGCCACTTGAGCCGGATCAACAGGTGCGCCCGCATTGAATTTTTCAGTCGTTTGACTGGTTCCCGCACCACTTCCCGCACTGGCATCAATCCGAGTCGGTTGGAAAAATCCGATCGTGGCTTTATCCGGGGTAAAGTACGTTTTCGCGACTCGTTGCAAATCAGCAGAAGTCACGCGATCGACATTTGCCAAAAAGCGATCGGTAAATTTGTAATCGCCTGTTGTGGTCTGATCGTCTCCAAGTTGAAAGGCTTGGCTGGTGATATCTCGATTTCTGAGCAGAACTGAGGATTTTAGCTGGGTTTTTGCTCGATCGAGTTCTTCTTTGGTCACACCTTTCGATCGAATCTCTGCCAGTACTGTTTGAACAACCTCATCCACTTTCTTCAAGTCTTGATTCGGTGCAGCAGTCGCAGAAAGGTCATACCAGCCACCAGAAATCATATTGGCAGGATAACCGCTAAATCCGCTGACCAATCCAGTTTCAACTAAGGATTGATACAGTCGAGAACTACGCCCCTCCGTTAGCACCAAATCCAAAACATGCAGTGCTGGCACATCAGGATGAGTCGCATTCGGTAACGGATAAACTTCATTCAGCAACGGGGCGCTACCGGGTTCGCGAAGAACGATCGGCTGAGTTGGCTTTGTAGTTTGCGTAGTTGCCGTTGGAGGTTTCTGAGCCGTTGGTTTTGCTTTCTCCCGCTTCGGCACTTTGCCAAAGAGTTCTTTCACTTGCTGCAACGTTGAATCCGTTTTGAAGTCGCCTACCAGAATCAAAGTTGCATTATTTGGACTGTAATAGTTGCGATAGTAGTCCCGAACTTGCTCAACTTCAAACTTTTCGACATCGGCTTTCGTCCCACCCACAGGCAATCCATAGGGAGAACTCGGAAAAGCCGCTCTCATCACTGCTCGATCGAGTCGATAATCTGGACTATTCTCATAGCCTTGCAGTTCTGAAATCACAACGCGCTTTTCGCTCGTCAATGAATCCGAATTAATCAGCGCATTCTGCATTCGATCGGCTTCAAGCGCGAGCAATGCAGGTAATTTTTCCCGCGCCACTGTACCAAAATAAGCAGTCTGATCGTAGCTCGTGAACGCATTCGATTGACTACCGAGCGCATTAAATAAGCGACCG
>JADEXW010000018.1 GCA_015206935.1 Pseudanabaenaceae cyanobacterium LEGE 13415
ATACAAGTCTTGTCCGTTCACTTTTGATAGCGTGACATAAAGCTTTCCGTCCGCTTTCTGCTCTCCAAAGGCGTTTACGTTCAACCAAATCTGAGAATTTCCGCTACGAGTTAGTTTCGGAAGTGTTTCAACTGTTCCCGATACGGTTACTTCTTGTCTTTCTTTTGGAACGAATTGGCTGATGTCGATCGCGCTGGGTTGCGGTGTTCTAAATTGTAGATAAAATCCTGCTGCGAGTCCGATCACACCTGCAATGATCCAGATCTTTGCGATCGTTCTTTTCGGCTTCATTCTTGGAAGAATGAGGGCGCAAATCAAACTGCAAATGAATACGATCGCACTTCCAAACTGAACTGCTGTCATGAGCAATCCCAGAATATAAGCCAAACACCAGACAACTACCGCGAGCGATCTCATTTTTACTCTCAGCCATTCAAAAACTGACTTAGAGTGCCCAGCGATTTCATTAATCCAATAAAAAAGGAGTCAGCCGAAGCCAACTCCCGAATGAGCATTTGCAAAAGTCGCTAGATTGAGAGTCCAAGCTTGATACCAAATACAGCATGAAGCACTAGAATTCCAGCGATCGCGGTTCCCAAATAAGCGTGGAACAATCTCAACCCCGGCTTATCACCCCCAAATCCCGAAAACGAAATCGCTCCATTCAAATAAAGCAATCCGAGTACGACCATTCCGGTTAGAAAATGCGGACTCTCCAGAATCGGCTTCTTCTGCATCACCAGCGACAAAACTCCACCCGTTGCGCCCATCGTCATGAACAACACGACCAGAGGCATCAGCTTCCGATGATCTGCCCGATTCTTAATCGCGACTTCCTTATCCTCGCTTAATCGTCCTTTCCAACCTGCCCAAGCCGCATAGCCACCCATCACAAACACAACAATCCCCATCATTACGGGATGTCCCCAGTGAACGATCGACTCTGGCACATTCAACGATCGGAAAAATTGCGCGATCGGCTCCAGTGTTTCACTCAAATTCATCGCGTGTGTTCTCCCTCTGTTGTCACCGTCAAGAAGTATTAAGAGCATTCTACGGGACGAAGAGTTCAACTGCTCAACATTCAAATCGTTCTTTGACAAAAGAAAGCGATCGCCAATTCCTTGAGAACAGCGATCGCCTTTTTCTGCCACTTCGTAATTAACTACGCGCTTTGTTCCTCCTGCACCGTCTGTCCCGCCTTCGATTTAATCCGCGCCGTACTGCTTTTCCGAATACGATCACTCTTCCGCATTCCGCCCGCCTTTTCGTACTCGCGGCTATCCTTGCCATACTTGAACGCCACCCCAATCAACATTCTGTCACTCAGATCTGCCAAGCTTTTTTCGAGTTCATCGATCTCCTTTTTTGAGGAATCGACTTCTGCCAATGCGCGGTTGTAGCTTTCCAATCGATCGCGCAACCGTCTCATCTGGGAACCCATCTCGACCAAACTCCGGGAATCTCCGAAATCCATTATCGGATCGACTGCTTTAAGTCCAGAGATCCGAATTTCAGCTTTTTCCAAAACTCTGGATGTACGCTTTTGCCGGGGCATAAATGCACCTTTTGATAAACAACTGCTGTCAGCTTGGCTTATTGTTCTTCCGTTTCAGTTCAGCAAAGAGCGCAAAAATTAGTGTTTTCTTGGTGAAGATTTCTAGTAAAGCTGAGTAATCATGCTTATGCGATTGTTTCGATCTCAGCAGAATCACGATCGTTTGTACGAAAATCGTGCGCTAGGTTGAAAAAATCGCGACGTAAGTAGCGACAAGCGTAATTTTTCTAAGCAAATTTTCGATTTTCGTTTAAAAATCGCGACGTAGGTAACGACAAGCGGGATGTAAGTAACGACAAGCGGGATGTAAGTAACGACAAGCGGGATTTTTGTATTGTCGATCGTGTTTCTGGTTGAAACGGGAAAGCGATCGACAATTTTTTCGGGAATTCTATGAAAGAACCTAAAGCATATAGAGAATAGGAGCGTCTAACTATTATGGTTCAGTGGCTTACAACATCTCAGTGGAGATGTATTCACACTTCTAAGGCGCATCAAGGTTTGCACGCTGGCGTAAACTCTGTTGCGTTTAGTCCTTGTGGAAGGGTACTAGCAAGCGGTAGCGACGACCAAACAATTAAGCTGTGGGATTTAGAGTCGATGCTGGAGATTCAAACGCTGATAGGACATCGTGCTGCCGTTCGTCAGGTTGCCTTTCACAAAAATGGGCACATTCTTGCCAGCGGTTCTGTTGATCGGACTATTAACCTATGGGATCTGAAGAGTAATAGCAAAATTAAAACGCTATTTGGTCATTACAACGAAGTTTCGTCTGTTGCCATCAACTCAAATGACAATATGATGGCAAGTGCTTGCAGCGATGGAGAGATAAAACTTTGGGATTTGAGTAGAAAGGAGGAAATCAAAACTCTGCGTACCTCAGATTCACGAATTATTGAAGCTGTTGCTTTCAGCCCCGATGGAAAAGTTCTTGTAAGCGGTGGATGGGATAATACTCCGAGACTATGGGACATCGAATCTGGGCAGCCAGCGCGTAATTTTGCGGCTCACTCCAACAAGATTCGTTCCATCATTTTTAGTCCCGATGGCAAATTCTTGGCAAGTGCTAGTCAAGACAAAACAATTCGATTAATCGACGGCACAACTGGGTCTGAAAGTGTATTGCAAGCTCACACTAAAGCTGTGGTGTCTGTGGCAATTGATCCAAGTAGCACAAATCTAGCAAGCGGCGGTGACGATAAAGAGATCAAAATCTGGGACTTGAAGACCAAGCAAGAGATTTGCACTCTCTCTGGACATGATTCTTATGTCATGTCTTTAGCCTTTAGTCCCGATGGCAAATTCTTGGCAAGCGGTAGTCACGATAGAACTATCAAAATTTGGCAACGCAAGTAAGTGCAGCTATTGCCTTTTGCTGTATGGATGACTTGAAGCGATCGCACTTTCCATCTCACTGTGAATATGCGATCGCTCTCTTCAGGTTCTTTAGTCCCCTTCAGCGGATTTCGCACGATTAGCCCCGGAATGGATCGCAGCGAGACGCAAACAGAGCAAGTGAATTAGCCTGA
Organism: Pseudanabaenaceae cyanobacterium LEGE 13415; assembly: GCA_015206935.1. GTDB lineage: Bacteria > Cyanobacteriota > Cyanobacteriia > Leptolyngbyales > Leptolyngbyaceae > Leptolyngbya. The sequence goes on from JADEXW010000018.1 coordinate 3,088, forward strand.
CGCATTCTTTATAAGCATGAATACAAAGAGCGATCGCCCTCAATACACAGCGGATAATTAGCGATTGCCCCTTTCTCCTCTAAACCGCCTCAACCTTTTCTCCTTTCAACAACGGAAATCCCAACTCCTCCCGTTGTTTCAAATAAAGCTGCGCCACCTGCCGCGCCAAATTTCGCACCCGCCCGATATACCGCGCCCGTTCCGTCACCGAAATCACCCCACGTGCATCCAGCAAATTAAACGTATGCGAACACTTCAGCACCTGATCATACGCAGGCAACACCAACCCACGCTCCATTAACTGTTCCGCCTCCTGCTCATACAACTTAAACAGCGTAAACAAAGTCTCCGGATTCGATGCCTCGAAATTATAAGTCGATCCCTCAATCTCACCTTGCAGATGCACATCTCCATAAGTGATCTCGTCATTCCATTTAATGTCAAAAATCGAGTTCACCCCTTGCAGGTACATCGTCAATCTCTCTAATCCGTAAGTAATCTCGATCGATACCGGACGACAATCAATCCCCCCACACTGCTGAAAATAAGTAAACTGCGTCACCTCCATCCCATCCAACCAAACTTCCCATCCAACCCCCCAAGCCCCAACCGCTGCATCCTCCCAGTTATCCTCCACAAACCGGATGTCATGGTCTTCCGGCTGAATCCCCAACGCCTTCAGCGACTCCAAATAAATCTCCTGAATGTTGTCAGGCGACGGCTTAATCAAAACTTGATACTGATAATAATGCTGTCCCCGATTCGGATTCTCCCCGTACCGTCCATCCCCCGGACGACGGCAAGGTTCCACATAAGCAACCGACCAAGGCTCAGGACCGATCGCCCTCAAAAACGTATGCGGACTCTTCGTCCCTGCCCCCTTCTCCGTATCGTAAGGCTGCATCACCAAGCAACCCCGCTCCGCCCAAAACCCATTCAGCGTCGAAATCACACTCTGAAAATTCACGATTCCCTATCCTCGTCAACCAAATTCACTCGCCCATTGTCGCGCAAAGCAAGCCGCATCAGTCGGTTGAGACGAAATCTCGAAAAAAATCGAAATAGGTGTTGACACTTTCTGTGTGTTCCCGTTATATTGATTAAGCGGTGAGGGAAGGCGAGCGAAAGCGGCGCTCCAAGCCGAAGCCTGAACCATATAAAACAGAATAGTTTAGAAGCCAGAGAAAGGAAAGCCTTCGTCAAGAAAATGTCTCTTTTGTTAGAGACCGGAAGGAAAACCGGAAACAATTACCGAGCTACAAACATTCATATAACATGGAGAGTTTGATCCTGGCTCAGGATGAACGCTGGCGGTATGCTTAACACATGCAAGTCGAACGGGGTACTTCGGTACCTAGTGGCGGACGGGTGAGTAACGCGTGAGAACATGCCTTTAGATTGGGGACAACAGATGGAAACGTCTGCTAATACCGAATGTGCCTTTTGGGGTGAAAGATTTATCGTCTAAAGATTGGCTCGCGTCAGATTAGGTAGTTGGAGTGGTAATGGCACACCAAGCCTACGATCTGTACTTGGTCTGAGAGGATGACCAGGCACACTGGAACTGAGACACGGTCCAGACTCCTACGGGAGGCAGCAGTGGGGAATTTTCCGCAATGGGCGCAAGCCTGACGGAGCAATACCGCGTGAGGGAGGACGCTTTTTGGAGTGTAAACCTCTTTTATTAGGGAAGAAAAGATGACGGTACCTAATGAATCAGCATCGGCTAACTCCGTGCCAGCAGCCGCGGTAATACGGAGGATGCAAGCGTTATCCGGAATTATTGGGCGTAAAGCGTCCGTAGGTGGTTGTATAAGTCTTTTGTCAAATCGTGCAGCTTAACTGCATACAGGCAGAGGAAACTATAGAACTCGAGTGCGATAGGGGTCACAGGAATTCCCAGTGTAGCGGTGAAATGCGTAGATATTGGGAAGAACACCAGCGGCGAAAGCGTGTGACTGGGTCTGCACTGACACTGAGGGACGAAAGCTAGGGGAGCGAAAGGGATTAGATACCCCTGTAGTCCTAGCCGTAAACGATGACAACTAGGTGTGGTTCGTATCGACCCGAGCCGTGCCGTAGCCAACGCGTTAAGTTGTCCGCCTGGGGAGTACGCACGCAAGTGTGAAACTCAAAGGAATTGACGGGGGCCCGCACAAGCGGTGGAGTATGTGGTTTAATTCGATGCAACGCGAAGAACCTTACCAAGGCTTGACATCCTGCGAATCTCCTTGAAAGGGGAGAGTGCCTTCGGGAGCGCAGAGACAGGTGGTGCATGGCTGTCGTCAGCTCGTGTCGTGAGATGTTGGGTTAAGTCCCGCAACGAGCGCAACCCACGTTTTTAGTTGCCAGCATTCAGTTGGGCACTCTAGAGAGACTGCCGGTGACAAACCGGAGGAAGGTGTGGATGACGTCAAGTCAGCATGCCCCTTACGCCTTGGGCTACACACGTACTACAATGCGATGGACAAAGAGCAGCCAGTCAGCGATGACGAGCCAATCTCATAAACCATTGCTCAGTTCAGATTGCAGGCTGCAACTCGCCTGCATGAAGGCGGAATCGCTAGTAATCGCAGGTCAGCATACTGCGGTGAATACGTTCCCGGGCCTTGTACACACCGCCCGTCACACCATGGGAGTTGGTCACGCCCGAAGCCGTTACCCTAACCGTTCGCGGAGGGGGATGTCGAAGGTGGGGCTGATGACTGGGGTGAAGTCGTAACAAGGTAGCCGTACCGGAAGGTGTGGCTGGATCACCTCCTTAAAGGGAGACCTTACCCCTTCTTGTTAGACCGAATGAGTCAAACAGAAGCAGGTCATCTCAAGGTCGGTCGAAGCTTTCCAGTCAATTCCAAGTGAATTGAATTTCTATTGTGCTTCTAAACTATCCCGGTTCAGGGATATGTGGGCTATTAGCTCAGGTGGTTAGAGCGCACCCCTGATAAGGGTGAGGTCCCTGGTTCGAGTCCAGGATGGCCCACTCCACACTCAGAAGTGCGAACCAAACCCGTGGGGGTTTAGCTCAGTTGGTAGAGCGCCTGCTTTGCAAGCAGGATGTCAGCGGTTCGAGTCCGCTAACCTCCACCAACCTGTAATCTTCAACCAATTAGGCGGGAACACAACACAGCAACTCATCTGCTAGGGTAGAGAGCCTGCTGGATTGTATCCAGTGAAAGAACCAAGAAAACTGCATAGTACGTTGTCAGGTAGAAATACACAGACACCAATGTAAGTGGACAAAGCACTGATTGAGTCAAATCAATTAATAGTGGTCAAGCTACAAAGGGCAGATGGTGGATACCTAGGCACACAGAGGCGACGAAGGACGTGACGACCGACGATATGCTTCGGGGAGCTGGAAGTAAGCATTGATCCGAAGATTTCCGAATAGGGCAACCTTAAACATGACCACCTGAATCCATAGGGTGGAACAAGCCAACCCAGCGAATTGAAACATCTTAGTAGCTGGAGGAAGAGAAAGCAAACGCGATTTCCTGAGTAGCGGCGAGCGAAACGGAAACAGCCTAAACCAGTGGATTTATCCATTGGGGTTGTGGGACGACAATGTGTATCAGAGCGGTTAAACGAAGTAGTGAAAAGCTACACCAGAGAAGGTGAAAGTCCTGTAGTTGAAAACTTAACTGAGCTAGTCGGATCCCGAGTAGCATGGAGCACGTGAAATTCCGTGTGAATCATCGAGGACCACCTCGAAAGGCTAAATACTCCTGTGTGACCGATAGTGAACTAGTACCGCGAGGGAACGGTGAAAAGAACCCCGGGAGGGGAGTGAAATAGAACATGAAACCATCTGCTTACAAGCAATGGGAGGACGATTCAACGTCTGACCGTGTGCCTGTTGAAGAATGAGCCGGCGACTTATAGGAACAGGTAGATTAAGGCGGAGATGCCGAAGTCAAAGGGAAACCGAGTCTGAAGAGGGCGAATTGATCTGTTTTTATAGACCCGAACCCCGGTGATCTAACCATGTCCAGGATGAAGCTTGGGTAACACCAAGTGGAGGTCCGAACCGACTGATGTTGAAAAATCAGCGGATGAGGTGTGGTTAGGGGTGAAATGCCAATCGAACCGGGAGCTAGCTGGTTCTCCCCGAAATGTGTTGAGGCGCAGCGGTTAGAGTTTAAGTCTGGGGGTAAAGCACTGATTCGGTGCGGGCTGGGAGACCGGTACCAAATCGAGTCAAACTCAGAATACCAGATGTAGATCTAGCCAGTGAGACGGTGGGGGATAAGCTTCATCGTCAAGAGGGAAACAGCCCAGACCATCAGCTAAGGTCCCCAAATCACATCTCAGTGGTAAAGGAGGTGGGAATGCAGAGACAACCAGGAGGTTTGCCTAGAAGCAGCCATCCTTGAAAGAGTGCGTAATAGCTCACTGGTCAAGCGTTCCTGCGCCGAAAATGAACGGGACTAAGATGTGTACCGAAGCTATGGACTTGTACTTGTACAAGTGGTAGGGGAGCGTTCTGTGGTAGTGAGAAGCATCAGCGGCAAGCAGGTGTGGACGAAGCAGAAGTGAGAATGTCGGCTTGAGTAGCGCAAACATTGGTGAGAATCCAATGCCCTGAAATCCTAAGGGTTCCTCCGGAAGGCTCGTCCGCGGAGGGTGAGTCGGGACCTAAGGCGAGGTCGAAAGACGTAGTCGATGGATAACTGGTGAAGATTCCAGTACTCGATTCAAATTGTGACGGGGGACGGAGAAGGCTAATCTAGCTCCATGTTGGTTAGGAGTTCAAGCTAACGAGGCTGTGAGAGGTGGCGGAAACACCTTGAGCTGAGTGGTGAGTACGAGGGTCTACGGACTCGAAGTAGATGAGGTCAGGCTTCCAAGAAAATCCCGGATCACGCTAATTTGAATCACCCGTACCCGAAACCGACACAGGTAGGATAGTTGAGAAAACTCAAGGGCGCGAGATAACTCTCTCTAAGGAACTCGGCAAAATGACCCCGTAACTTCGGGAGAAGGGGTGCCACCGCGAGGTGGTCGCAGTGAAGAGGCCCAAGCGACTGTTTACCAAAAACACAGGTCTCCGCTAAGTTGCAAAACGATGTATGGGGGCTGACGCCTGCCCAGTGCCGGAAGGTTAAAGAAGTCGGTCAGGGAGTTTACTCCTGAAGCTGGCGACTGAAGCCCCGGTGAACGGCGGCCGTAACTATAACGGTCCTAAGGTAGCGAAATTCCTTGTCGGGTAAGTTCCGACCCGCACGAAAGGCGTAACGATTTGGGCGCTGTCTCGGAGAGAGGCTCGGCGAAATAGGATTGTCTGTGAAGATACGGACTACCTGCACCTGGACAGAAAGACCCTATGAAGCTTTACTGTAGCCTGGAATTGGGTTCGGGCTTTAACTGCGCAGGATAGGTGGGAGGCTATGAAGGTGTCCTTGTGGGGACACTGGAGCCAACGGTGAGATACCACTCTGTTAAGGCTAGAATTCTAACTTGTGCCCGTGATCCGGGACGAGAACAGTTTCAGGTGGGCAGTTTGACTGGGGCGGTCGCCTCCTAAATGGTAACGGAGGCGCGCAAAGGTTCTCTCAGGCTGGTTGGAAATCAGCCGTAGAGTGTAAAAGCACAAGAGAGCTTGACTGTGAGAGAAACACCTCGAGCAGGGACGAAAGTCGGCTTTAGTGATCCGACGGCAGAGCGTGGAATCGCCGTCGCTAAACGGATAAAAGTTACTCTAGGGATAACAGGCTGATCTCCCCCAAGAGTTCACATCGACGGGGAGGTTTGGCACCTCGATGTCGGCTCATCGCAACCTGGGGCGGTAGTACGTCCCAAGGGTTGGGCTGTTCGCCCATTAAAGCGGTACGTGAGCTGGGTTCAGAACGTCGTGAGACAGTTCGGTCCATATCCGGTGCAGGCGCAAGAGTATTGAGAGGAGTCTTCCTTAGTACGAGAGGACCGGGAAGAACGCACCGCTGGTGTACCAGTTATCGTGCCAACGGTAGACGCTGGGTAGCCAAGTGCGGAGTGGATAACCGCTGAAAGCATCTAAGTGGGAAGCCCACCTCAAGATGAGTACTCTCATGGTGTTAAACCAGTAAGGTCACGGGGAGAACACCCGTTGATAGGCGGTAGGTGGAAGTGTGGTAACACATGCAGCCGAGCCGTACTAATAGACCGAGGGCTTGACCTCATTCGACTCCATCCGCGCCAAGACAAAGACAGGTGTTTGAGTGTTCTACACTGTCGAAAGACACAAACTGGCAACGTGACTATGCAGCCTTCTGGGTTCTCGAAGGTCAAACAAACTTGACTGAATCCAATGAGTTTCCTGGTGGAAATGGCGATGTGGCACCACCCTCATCCATCCCGAACTGAGGTGTGAAACGCATTTGCGGCGACGATAGTGAGTCGGTAGCGACTTGTCAAAATAGCTATCCGCCAGGGTATCTAATCGAAAACTGAAAGCCTCCATAAGATATAGTTTATGGAGGCTTTTTTATTAGTTTTGTCAGCCGTGCAGCTTGCATCTACTGAAGCTGTACGGCTGCTTGTTGAATTGGAAGCACTTCTGCTAAAGTAATCTGCCGCTCTGTGGTTAAATGGCTTGAACAACAAATTGTGTGGAAGAAAATTGGTTGACCGACAACTCCTGAGAAGTGTCGTTCTAATAATAATCGAGAGGTGATGTCCCCTAGAAGTTCTGAAATATCTTTGGTCAATTGCTCAGTATCATCGCGATGAGTGATGCGAAATTCAAAATCTGTTTGACCAACAATCTTTTTTAACTGTGAGTCGAATTCATCTGCTTGATGTTGTACGAACGCGAAAGCCTGCTTCTCTAAAAACTCCCAGGCTTCGGGAAAGAGTTGGCGAATATTTTCGATCGCATTTCCAGATCGATAGACTAAGGTTGCTGTTTTGCAATCCATGAGTTGTTTCCTTCTTTAAGTGATGCACTCAGCGCAAACAGTGCAATCATTAATTTGCTCACGCTGTAGCTATCTTGAAGTAATTCAATTTGATGAGCAACCGTAATTGAAGCTTGTCTTGTGTATTCAATCTCTCTAGAATGAATCATTATGCAGAGATTCAATGATTGTCTTTAGTAGTTCGATCGCAGAACATTATTCATCACGTTAAAGGTACTATCAAACCATCCAATCGTATTGGTAATATCCTGCACCAATCGAGGGGGTCGGGAAATCAAGCTATCTAATGCAATTAAGCGATCGAAATCAATCTGCACTTCTCCTGAGCGCTTCTGTCCCTGAGCATCATAAAACTCAATTCCTGCAAGCTGCATTACTTTGATCAATTCTTGAGCGATGATACCATAGCCGATCGTAGTCGCATGAATCCCATCCAGTGAGAATAATCCACCTTCGATCCGTCCTCGCACGTTGGAACGGAAGAAGCGTGAATCGGGTACAGGCTTTAAGGCTTGGAGCGCAGGGGGTAATTCGTAATAAGACCACCATTCCGGTTGTACCTGTGGTTGCTCAAAAAATCGACGGGCTGCTAGTCGATCGAGCAATCCCACCATTTCAAATAAATACCAATCTCGTCCTTGCTTGCGTCCTTCTCGGACTGCATTCGTAATCGAATCATTGTATTGGTCGATCGCACTATCGATCGCTCTTGCTTCGTTTGCAGTGAGATGAGGATGTTTAGTAGGATTGAACGGCTTATCTTTAATCCAGAATAAGGTGTAGTAAGGAAAATAGCGTGATTGGGGAGTGACTTTCTCACCCACACCACGAGCAAAGGGCGCGATCGTTACATGCGGAACCGTACACCAAATGACATGACGCGCTCTAATTTGCTTCACTTGTTCAACAATCAGATCTAGTTCTGCCTGGAAGTGGATGGGTCGCCAAACTGTGTATCGATCGTTGATATCCATATCGTCATAGCCAACATCTGACCACTTCACATTGAAGGTTAAGATGCTGCCGAGTGCATTGTTCGCGCCGATAAAAACAATTAGGGTTTCAATCTCTTCATCAGAAAGTGCTTGTGCAGCTTGCAGAGGTGTTAATGCTTTCTGATTCGCATCTCGTGCTGTATTGAGAACTCGAATCGCAGCACGTTCATTGTGATGATCAACCACTTGATTAATAAAATTATCTTTCGGCGGATTGTTTCGGAGAATTTCTAAACAAACCTCTGCATTGCGAGACAGTGTATTTCGTAAGTCCCATCCATACACTGCTAAATTGTGATTGATCTCGCCCTTCGCCGAAAACTGAGAACCAGCACCGCGTTCCCAATAGTCTTCACTCTGATCGAGAAAGCTTCGCACATTTAACAATCCAAAGGGAATTTCCCACCACTTCAACTCACTGCCAAATTGCTTCTCTAAGTTCCGAGCAATGGCTTCTAAATTAATCGGCAGCCCATCGCCTGGACTGTTGTAAGTTGGATAGCGAAAGTCTTTCCAACCTAGCTCATGAGCAATCATCGCTGCATAGGAAAGATTGGTTTGGAAAATTGCACCACTTTGAAAGCCATGCGTGAGCGAATCCCCGATCGTCACTAATCGATGCTTGGGCGTACTTTGTCGATCGACTTGGACTGGAATTCCTAAGGTGGGATCGGATTCAGGTTGGCGCGGTTCTGCTCGAATGATGACATCCGGTGGAGTTTTGTCATCAAGCATGGCTGAAATTACAGTTTTTACCATCGCCGTCTCCTGAATCAATCAAACACAGTTATCCACATTCTCAAGTAAACAAATAAAGCTCCCTTTTGATCAATTTCTCAACGTATATTTACGCAACCTTTTTGACTTTTAGCCAAGCCGCCCCCGCTACGATTTAGCTAAAAGATCGACTGCTTATTTTACGTGCTAGTACTTAGATTAGATTAACATTTAAACAAATAATTTGTCCGGATATGCGTATTATCTGTCAGATAATTATGTTATAAAAATCACAAATCTTGATCAGGGAAGCTTCACCATCTCAGATTAGACCTTACATAAGAGCTGCGATTCCTATTGCAATAGAGACTTTCACACGCATCATTGCCACCAAGCAAGTCGCCATTCATTTAGGTAAATAGGTCAGGAGTTTTATGTTCAAAACCAACCTGTTAGACGGGGTTAGTCTCAATGACGAACACCGTAATTCTTCTGTGCTTTCTAGTCAAAATAATGACTCGACTTCTTTCGATCACGAACGAGTATGGACACCTCGCGGCTCAAGCTACACCTATCTCTCAGGTTTTAGTGGTCAGAGTAGTCGGTTGCACCCTCAATCTTTCTCAGTCGGCGGTTCAGCCCCAGACTTACCAGAGTCCTACTCGTTAAGCGAAATGTCCGGCGGTCCAAGCGGGATTCAAACGACGAGCGATCGATTTGGAAATACTTTGACCGATGCCTTCAACATGGGCAGAATTAGCAACGCCAATTACACCTGGAGCGATCGCGTTAATCGCGTTGATGTGAATGACTATCTTAGATTTAGTCTTTCTGCAACCAATACTGTAACGCTGACGCTCTCTGGAATGGGTGCAGATGCCGATATCGAACTACTTGACGGTAGCGGCAACCTAGTTGCAGCCTCTCGTGCAGGAGGCAGTACGAACGAATTGATTACGCGATCGCTCGTTGCAGGCAACTACTTCGTGCGCGTTCTCTCCTTTAACGGCAGCGATACTGGCTATAGTCTAAGACTCCAAGCGAGTACGCCTGCCGCAGATCCAGGAAGTACACTTGCAACGGCTCATGACTTCGGTACCTTGAACTGGGGTTTCCGCAATTGGTCTGATCGCGTTACTACCTTAGACACCAACGACTACTACCGATTCAATCTAGTCGGGACAGGAAACTTTAACTTGTCGCTCAGTGGTTTAACCGCAGATGCTGATGTTCAATTGTTGAATAGTGCAGGAACGGTACTTGCGTCCTCAGTGCGAGGTGGAAGCTTGAGTGAGTCGATCACGCAGGCATTAACCGCAGGAACGTACTTCGTCCGTGTCTACTCCTTCGCGAGTGCAAACAATACATCTTATGCCTTATCGATCAGTGCAGGAGGACCTGGAGACGGCACAACCGATATTGTGACCGGCACATTGAGAAACGATCGATTCACAGTGCGTTCTACTGCAACTCGAACGGTCGTTTCTAGCTATGGAAACGTTGATTTTGGCGGTGGCTTGCGAGATGTTTTGGATCTGTCCTCAATTTGGTCTACAACAGTAAGCCTTAATCTGGCAAATTCAGTTTCTGGAGGTGTCGCTTACAATCCGGGAGCAGGTAGCCGAATCTTTGATGCGATCAACTTCAGCGACGGACGACAAATTCTGTTTGAAGGGGTTGATGCAATTCGGTTTGCCGATCGAACCATTAATCTTTCTGTTCGGACAAATGATCCATTGTTCAATCAGCAATGGAACCTGTTTATGATGGGTGTTCATAACGCATGGCGCTTCACTACAGGATCGACAGGAATTTTAGTGGGTGTGCAAGACAGTGGACTAGCAACCAATAGCAGCGGTGCAATTCATGGAGATTTAAGAAGTACGACAATCTTCAGTAATAACTACCGTGATGAGAGCATTGACGCAGGAAGAGATTCGCACGGAACGGCTGTGCAATCGATTATTGCAGCGGCAACAAACAACGGCATTGGAATGAGTGGAATTAACTGGAATTCCCGTGTCATCAACATTGATGTGATTGGCGGAAATGCCAACGATCAATCGCTTGCACAAGCAACCCAGAATATGATCAATGACGCAAACGCAAATGGTCAACGATTAGTGATTAATATGAGCTTGGGGTATCCAGGTTCCTTTGGCAACACTAGTATTGATCCTGCGTTCAATCAAATTGTCGCGAACAATCCAAATGTCTTGTTTGTGATTGCGGCGGGTAATGAAGGTCAACTGGGTCGAGACGGCTTATCTTATCCTTCAACCTTGGCAGCACTCTACAGTAATGTGATGGCGATCGGTGCATCTTGGGGAACTCGTGATGCCTATGGCAACTCCCGCGATCCGGGTGAGCGCATTAATTACAGCGGTTGGTGGGGTTCTCAGTATGGAAGTGGACTGACGCTGATGGGACCCTCAGAAGTAGTTGCTGCGAAAGGGAATCGATCGACGGTGTTTGATTACTTTACGGGTTCTGGAAGTCGCTTTAATGGTACTTCAGCGGCAACTCCGAATGTAACTGGAGTCGCGTCGCTGGTCTGGAGTGCAAACCGTTCACTCACAGCGGCTCAGATCAAGCAAATCCTGTCTCAAACCTCGGTTGATCTGCATACTACGGGATACGATCGCTTTACGGGAAGTGGGTTTGTGAACGCGGATGCAGCAGTCCGTCGGGCAATGTCACTCAGCCGCGGTATTGCTTAATCATCTACTCGAATTGCAAATCCCTGTGGGGCAATTTACCTGCTTCACAGGGAGGATTAATGCGTGATTGAAGTTGAACTCAAATCGGTTGCAATGTCTCTCTCCGGGGGTAGAGGCTCTCTCTAAATAGAGACCACTCAAGATAGATCCCTCTGCTTTAAGATTCACTCTAGAATCTCCTTACTAATAAAAACCCGTAGTGCCCTTAGTTAAGAGCGGCATCACAAGGCAAAGAACATTTCATCGATAAAAATTGAGGCTTGGCAAGACGCATGATTCGAGTCATTTTGATTGAAGACCACGATTTAACCCGTGTGGGTATACGAGCGGCTCTGCAACAGCGAGAAGGGTTTGAGGTGATTGGAGATGCTCGTGATGCGAAGTCAGGGTTAAGATTGCTCAAAACGACGCAGCCCGATGTCGCGATCGTGGATATCGGACTTCCGGATTCAACCGGAATCGATCTGACACAGCAATTTAAGCAAGCGCAGGCGGCGGGAGAAAATCCCAATACGAAAATCTTGATTATGACGATGCAGGATAGTGAAGATACCGTCCTAGCGGCGTTTGCTGCGGGGGCGGATTCTTACTGCATGAAGGATGCCAGCATTGATAAACTCGCTCAAGCAATTCAAACGACAGCAGGTGGAAATGCTTGGATTGATCCTGCGATCGCGCGGGTTGTGCTTCACCAGACGCAAAAAGCTTACACCTCGAATCAGCAATCGCCCGAAGCGGCAACGATTTCGATTAATCGACTCTCGGACGAAGATTTTATCCCAGCTTATCCGCTGACTGAACGAGAACTAGAAGTCTTGAAGCTGATTGTTGATGGTTGTAGCAATGCTCAGATTGCAGAGAAGCTCTACATTACCGTGGGGACTGTCAAAACCCATGTTCGGAACATTCTGAATAAGCTCTGTGCAGATGATCGAACACAGGTTGCAGTTCGCGCTCTGAGAACGGGTTTGGTTCAATAGCGCAATTCAGGGTGTATTCCGAATGAATTGGATTAATCTTTCAATTCATTCGATCGACACCCCTTATGCGGTCAACGCCTCGATGCGTGAGAGTAGTTGAGTGAAGTCAATCGGCTTTTGAATATATCCGTTTGCACCCGCGTCTAGTCCCGGCTGTACCTGCGTTTTATCGTGAGCAGAAATCAGCAAAATGGGCAAAGTGCGATTGTTCGATCGAATCTCTTGTGTGACTTGCAAGCCATTCATTCCCGGCATCATCACGTCTAGTAGTACCAGGTCAGGAATCGATTTTTGTAGCCGATTGAGTGCAGTGCTGCCGCTCTCAGCTACTTCAACTTCAAAGCCTTCCGATTCTAGAAATACTTGTAAGAGCAATAAGTTATCTGCTGTATCATCAACTGCTAATATTTTGCGCCCTTTTCGTTCTAACACGGCTTTAACCCTTTATTGAAATTAATAGTTCGTCTACAGGTTTGATGTTTGTTATTTTTATAGTTGCTTTTCTTTAAGTAAAGGCAGTCATACTCTGGAAAGATTTTGCCGCTATCTTAAAGAAGATTCTGGTCTCTTTCTTTTGGGTCTTATCGATCGACAAAAGTTTATCTACGCTTAGAGGCGTTCTAATCTATGGCATGGACAATATTTTTATGACAACCACTATTGAGCAACCCAAGAAAAAAAATGGGGCACTCTGGTCAGGCGTATTATTGATTGCATTAGGGATTGGTTGTGCGATCGCGCCTGTATTTTCAACGTTGGTTAGTGAAACCTGGATTGCGTTGATTATCTTGTCTGCCGGGTTTACGAAGCTAGTTTATGCTGTACAAACTCGCCATCAAGGTGGTTTCCTCTGGAAGATTTTGTTGAGCGCATTGTATATTGCAACGGGTGTCATGTTGCTTGCTGCTCCTTTGACAGGTGTGTTGACTCTGACGTTGTTACTGGGTAGCTTCTTGCTGGCAGAAGGTGGATTTGAATTGGTTTTAGCGCTCCGCCTACGTGAGAAGGCAAATAATTGGTTGTGGTTGCTTGGAAATGCGCTGCTCACCGCTGGTTTAGGAGCATTCATTTGGTTCCAATATCCGTTTAATGCGCCTTGGTTGCTTGGAACGTTGGTTGGTGCGAGCATTTTCGCGAGTGGTTTATCACGGGTGATGTTCTCGCTGAATCCTCAAGTTCAGTCGGATAGTGCTGTAACCTCTGCATAAGTTGGGATTATTCAATGTTTATCCTCCAATCTAGTTAGGTTGGAGGATTTTTGCTTTGTTGTTGAGGAGTTGTGCCCCCTAGATCCCCCAAATTTAACGAGTCTTCTTTTCTAATTCATCTGAGTTGCTCTGTTCCTCAGAATGGGAATTTAGGAGGCACAATCCCCTTCAAGCGAATTGCATCCTCCATCAATTAAAACGACTCTAAAAGCTGACTCAGTTCTTTCTCTCGATGTTGAAGCCGTTCCGCTAATAACACAACAATAAAGCGGTGAATCCCTGCCGCCAACATTGGATTGGTCTTCTCAAGCTGCTCAAAAGTTGCAGTCGGCAGAAAGTACAAAGTGCTAGGTTTATCTGCAACAACCGATGCCATGCGATCGGTCTTACGATATAGCCCCATTTCCCCGATCGTATTTCCGATCGTATAAGTCCGAATTCGTTTCAGTTGTCCATCTCGTAAGGTCAGCACGACACTCACTTGCCCGGATGCAACGAAGAACAGTCCATTGTAAGGATCGCCTTGATGAAAGAGATATTCACCCTCTGCAAGTTCGCAGACTTCTAGATAGTCCATTAAGCGATCGACTTGGCTTGGATCAGAAAAATCCGCCTTGAGATGAGCTGCTAAAGCTGTTTTAGGCGACTGAGATCGATCTTCAGGTATCGATTGCTGTAGTAAAACCTGTTGCTCATACCATTCCAAGCCTCGGTCTAAATCAGCAAAAACATGACAAAACGGATCATCTTCTTCTAAACAATCTCCTTGTTTTAAGCGCTCTTTTGCTTGCTTGGATAGATGAGTATAGATTAAATGGATCTGTTTCTGCCGCGCGACTTGATTGAGTTTGGCAAAACTGAGAACGGCTGAAGCATCAAGTCCACTGACTAATCGGAAATCAAGAATCACATAGTGGACGGGAGGTAACTGTTCGTTGTGAATGCGATCGCGAACTTGATTCAACAGCTTATTCGCAGTTCCAAAAAAGATGAGTCCTTGCAACTCCACAATATAAGCCTGCTCTCCTTGGGATTCTAAGATCTCCAATTCTTCAGAAGTGCGGAGAACATTACTATGATGAAATGCGCCTGAACTGGTTCGACGAGTCACAGTAAGCCGACTGTAATTAATGACGAATAGAACGATCGCGGCTCCCAACCCCACGACGAACGCTTGTAAAAAGCCAACCGTCACCGTAACCAGCACAATTAAGACAATAATTGCGTAATCTGCACGCGCGAACTTAAACCAAGCTTCGTAGAGCCACTCATTGAAAAATTCAACCGTAATCAACAGCGGCATCCCAATCAAAATAAAATTGGGAAAAAGCGAAAGCAATGTTGCCCCACCAATCATCATGGCAAGGCATAGTCCAGCAATGATTCCGCCGACTAACCGTCCTCGCGCACCTAATTGATAGGACAACGCATTTTCTCCAGCACTCGGAAATCCGCCAATGCCGCCTCCGATTCCTGCAATGAAAGAAGCAAGTCCGGCTGCCCGTAATTCCCGATTCAAATCCAGATCGCGCGAAGCAACCAGCTCAATTCCATTTGCATGAAGTAAAAGCGCGATCGCAGAAATCAGCCACAATGCTCCCAAGGTTGGGATCTGTTGAGCAATCACGTTCCAGTTTGCCTGCTGGAGTGCATTAAACGTCTCAAAGTGGTACAAACCTCCAGAGGGAACACTGCCGAGCAACCAGCCGCGATTCGTTGCATCTGCGATCGAAATTCCCGTCACGGATAACGCCGCATAAAAAATTGCAACCGACCCAAGAATAATGGTCGGGTAAACAAAAACACTGTTAATGCGTTGCGGCAATATGAACATTGCAGCCGCAAACAATGCTGCGGGGAACCATTGCCAAAACACATTCAGTTCAAAGAAATTCGCGATCGAAAACGGCTGTAAGTTTAAGCCCGAAACAGATTGCAATGCTGCGTTGAAAAGCAGTGCCCCAATTCCCGCTAAGAATCCGCCCACGACAGGATAAGGAATAAATCGGACAAAGCTTCCCAGCCGAAACCAGCCAAGCCCTAGAAAAATTGCGCCTGTGACAAAGCTATTCACCACTAAGGTTGCAACAACGGTTAGCAACTTTTGTTCAACGGGTGCATCTGGCATTGCGGCAACAATCTGTCGAGCAATCAAACTGAAGATGGGAACTGTCACTTCTGCGATCGTTGCCACAATCGGCGGAAACGAGCTAAGAGCAGTAATCACGCCGCTGATAATGACCGAGCTAAATAAGAATAGCCCAATGCCAAAAGGCAGATAAGGTTCGAGTTCTCCGGTAAAGATGAGAGCGCCAAACGCGACCGCACTCGTTACCGTGAGCAGACCCATGATCGCGCCTGCAATGATGTTCGCGAGAACTGGGCTTGTACCGGTTTTTGACTCTAAAATGGAAGCCACTGTAATGAAAAGATAAAAATAGAAGATAGTCCTAACTTTGCTTATCGTATAGAACTCTACGCAATTTGGTGCAGTTCAAGCGAGAATATCCTACTTCGGGTATATATATTCATAGCTTCAGAATAAATGTTTGCAATCGAAAAGGGATTCATGTGAACTTCGATAGTTCTAAACCATGAATCCCTTTTCGATTGAGCGATCGCGCTTTGAGCTTATACCATCTCAGCCAAGCCCAAAACGTCAGTTAATTGAGTCGTTCCAACAGTGTTCAATCCAGCGGCTGCCAAATGTTTCGCACAACCACAAGCAAAGCTAGTATGGTAGACCGTCTCAGGCACAAAGCTCAATCGAGAGGTGTCTTGCACAATCGGAAATCCTGGAGAAGCATTCATTCCAGAAATGCGATACCCATGATCCGCTAACATTGCAAAATCGATTTCAGTGGGTGCAGAAAGGTCATACGACCATCCATAAGACATTATCGATCGAACTTCATCAGCGGGATGCCCCAAGCTTGATTGCAGTCGAACATAAGAACCGCCATTTGCACGACGGGCGAATTCTCCCATAAAGGTCGCCGTACTTGCGTTAATCAGATTGTTTCCGATAGTGGTGCCTCCCATTAATCCAAGCGCGTGACCAATCTCATGAGAAATCAGAGAATAGAGAACGCTCTCACTGTAAGAGTTCGCGAAGAATGTGTTCACTGTCACCATTCCAGCTCTTGGGAGTGGCTCAGTTCCACCAACGATTCGGACACCGCCCCAACCGCCCCAGCCATCATTGG
>JADEXW010000884.1 GCA_015206935.1 Pseudanabaenaceae cyanobacterium LEGE 13415
TTTCTACCGATTTGCAGCAGAATGCGAAGTCCGTGCGCTTGAGGCATTGGATGTTACCAAAACGCGCACATTGGGTGTTATCGTCGTCAGTGCCGTTTCTTTATGGTTTAAGGCGGAAGAATTTGACATTGCAGAACGACTGGCATACCGTTGGTTAGCCAGTCGTTCTGCCGCCGTTCGCTGTTCAAGAGCTACGTGAGCTTCTACAAGCGATTTGGGAAGAATTGCAGGTTTCAGCCGTACTGTAGAGCGAGTTCTTCAGATGGTGATTAAAGATGGATGTCAAGATGCAAGATCTCAATCTGCTTAAGAATCTTGACCCCATTACGTTAGCTTCGCTACACCAAAGGTGTTCCGGCTATACCTTCAACAGCATGGCTGGCAGGAGCATTCGATAGTTCATCATGCTTCGCTTTGGACTCGCACTGAAAATTCAAATCCAGAGGTATTGTTGCCATCAGATCAAACCCTTGTGGATTTTCCACGACGAATGTATGAATTGCTCGAAACGCTAAAATCGGCGGAGGGGCATTGCCTTTAGCACAGAAAACTGCTTGCAACTCGATATCCTACACGACCAACAGCACGAATGGAACAAAGTTGCGGCACACGTGTTATGGATTTGAGAGATGTGCCAGCGCGTCCATTACCGCTAAGTACTGGCGATTTGATTGAGATTACAGGATGGCAAATTCAGTTCCAAGATCCGAAGCGAACTCAGTCTTTACAAGCGCCAGCCGTCGTTTCCTCGATGTTTAATGTCAGTCAGCAGGCACTGGTAAAAATCGAGCAGGTGCAAGCGCTCAAAATAAACTTATGTCCTAAAGCATTACAAATGCTATATTTTATGGCTCGAAGGAATCTAGAGCATCAGAACTCTCCGGTGTTATGTACCTACTCGGAGTTGATTACTTATATCTGGACAGACTCACAAAGACACGATCGCTCTGCTCAAGAGATCAATGCCCTAGCACATGAAATTCGTGATACATTGCAGCTTCTGAATTGCCTAGAAGCCGTGAAGACCCAAGGCTACATTCTGCAAATTCACTGCATCCCATGAGTTGTGTTTAGCTGAGTTGCAGGTTGCTGCTGTTTCTGAGGTTGCCTCCATAGGAACAGACTAATGAGCGCGATCGCACTCAAGCCTACCACAATGAGTGCGACCATTCGGTTTGAGAGTCTAGATGCACGCGAAGCAGATACAGACTCAACCTCGGTTTGAGCACTGGATCTCTCGCAAACCGGATCTGCGGAAATCGGTGATTCTAGATTCAGGTTGAGCGCGTGTTGTACTGCATCAGATAACGCTTTTAATCCAGCAGGATGATTGAAATAGGTCAGGTGATCACAAGCGACTTGAGCAATCGTAGGGGCGGGCGATCTCTGAGGTAAATGGATGATACTGCTCACTTTCACAGCGATATCATTCGCATCTCCCATAAACGGCAAATCGAGCATCGTTCCTACGACACGTTGAAGCAAGGTTTTAATTTTGGTTTGAGCCTCGGTTGTTTGGAGTGAAATTAGAGAGGTATTTCCAGCAATCGCCGTGTAAGGAATTCCAGGGGAATCGCTGAGAAATAGCGTTTTGACGAATGTAGAGTCAGGCTGCATCTCCTTTAGCGAGGTGGTCATCGATCGTTCCATTCCGGTCGTAGTGGTCGCGCCCGCGAGATGAATCAATGCAGCGACCGTGGAAATCGACCAAGTTGCCGCTGCCAGACCATTTAATCCAAGTGTTAACAATAGCAGCGACAAATCTACCACATTAGACCAAGGTGAACCATTGTTGGGAGTCCCTAGC
>JADEXW010000885.1 GCA_015206935.1 Pseudanabaenaceae cyanobacterium LEGE 13415
TTTAGTGTATTGCTTACTTAGTGTATGTTTACCGAGGTGCGCCTGCTGCTCAAGGTTTTCTCGATTTTGCGGCGTACAAGTTGTTTTTTGCAAAACTGATTTCAGGTCCAATCACACGCTATCACCCGTTTGCAGGACAGTTTCACGCGATTCAAGCTCCAAAAATACCGCAGATTACTGAAGGGCTTTGGCTCATTGCTTGTGGTGCAATTAAAAAAGGAGTGGTTGCCGATCGATTAAATGGTCTGGTCAATTTCAGTTTCGATAATATTCAACGTGCGGGTAGTACCGATCTGTGGATTGCGATCGTGGCTTACGGTTTCCAGCTTTATCTCGATTTCAGCGGCTACGTGGATGTTGCGCGTGGTAGTGCTTTGCTTCTAGGAATCGAGCTACCGGAAAACTTCAATTTCCCTTATCTGACGACGAGTTTGGCGGATTTCTGGCGACGTTGGCATATGACGCTCGGAGATTGGTTGCGGAACTATCTCTATTTCCCATTGGGCGGATCGCGTCAGGGATTGATTCGGACTTGCATGAACTTGATCATCGTCATGTTGATTGCAGGAATTTGGCATGGAGCGGCATGGGGCTTTATTGCTTGGGGTGGTATTCACGGTTTAGGGCTGGCAATTCATCGTCTCAATGATGCGATCGCGAAACGATTCGAGTGGATCGAGGTGGTCTGGTCAAGTCTGCCTGGAATTATCGTTGGATGGGTGCTAACTCAAGGTCTGGTCTTTATTTCTTGGGTGTTTTTCCGATTGCCGAATGTGGATTCAGCCTTGGACGTACTGAAACGATCGTGGGGCTATTCTGCCGACATTCAATATGCTCAGAAAGTCTATGGAGAAGGTTTTGGACTGTATCCGCCTCAGATTTTGATGATCTTTGGTGCGATCGTCTTTGTGATGCTGTTGACTTACATTTTCCAGCGTGGCTTGAAACTGAACCTGACTTGGCATCTGAAACTTCTCCTGGTTCCGCTCTGTTGGTATGCAGTATCGCTCCTTGCACCAGAAGCGGGAAGTCGCTACATTTATTTCGATTTTTAGGCGGATGACACCGTTTTTTCCTGCATGATTGAAGTGTGGAGTTGCTGAAAGTATTATGAAAAATCAACAATCTGAGGACGCTCACGGTTTAACTCCCGATGTCACTGAAATTCGACATTGGGGAACGGTCACGCTGCTAGAAGATGCGAAGCGCTATCGAATCAATCGCATCGAAATCAAGCCCGGAGCGCATATCAGCACTCAGATGCACTATCACCGCAGCGAGCATTGGATCGTCGTTTCAGGAACGGCAAAAGTCACGTGCAATGGTGAAGAGAAGATTGTGATGCAGAAACAATCGACCTATGTACCAATGGGAACGCCGCATCGAGTCGAAAATCCGGGTGTGATTCCGCTGGTGATGATTGAAGTTCAAAATGGCGAATATCTCGGTGAGGATGACATTATCCGATTTGAGAAAGATCCAAACGCTTAATCTTTTTTGCGAAAAATTGCCCGATAAATTGGATCACCAAACGACATCACCATTAATTCTCGTTCGGTTGGAACTGGCATTGGATTATCGGGTAGCCAGTCAGAGCCTTCGCGGGTGAACTGTGGAGATTCAGTAAATCGATCGACCATTTTTTTCGCCACTTCCAGAATGTCCGATTGTAGAAAGACGATCGCATTCGGTTTCATAAATTCCGCCAACGTTGCGACCATTTCTGGTTGTACAACCCGCCGCTTCTGATGTTTGCGCTTAAACCAAGGGTCAGGAAATTGAACCGAAACTCGTTCTAGCGTTCCCG
>JADEXW010000886.1 GCA_015206935.1 Pseudanabaenaceae cyanobacterium LEGE 13415
GGCACTTGTCCAAATTTGGTGAAGCAATTCGCTAGAATAGGACAAGGAACTCTTCAGATAATTCGTGGAACTTTTAGAACTACTCCCCAACTCAGAACACAGACAGATTCAGAACTATGAGCTAGATCGCGTTCAGAAGCAAGTGCAAATTGATCTCTGTTCAACTCAAGCTTCTGCGCCCTGTCCAATTTGTCAGCACGAAGCCGTTCGAGTGCATAGCCGATATGAACGGACACTTGGAGATTTACCGTGGGCAGAGTATCGAGTGGTGATGCAATTTGAAGTGCGAAAATTCTTCTGTGATAATGCTGCCTGTCACCGTCGAATCTTCAGCGAACGACTGCATCAGATCGCAGCACCTTGGGCACGACGAACTCAACGACTAAATGCTCAATTAAGCGAAATCGGCTTAGTACTAGGAGGTGCAGCCGGAATCAGGTTGAGCCAGAAGTTGCATTGTGCTGTGAGCCGCAATACCATCCTTCGCTTGGTGATGCACCTACCTCCACCCCAAGTTGCAGCACCTCGAATTGTCGGAATTGATGATTTTGCTTTTCGTAAATGTGTGAGCTATGGCACGATTATTGTGAACTTAGAAACTCACAAACCCATTGCATTGCTCTCCGGACGAACTGCGGAACCTGTTGCCGAATGGTTACGCCAGTATCCCGGCATTGAAATTGTGTCACGAGACCGCTCCTCCGCGTATCGGAGTGGAATTACAGCAGGTGCGCCGAGTGCCACGCAAGTTGCAGACCGATTTCACCTGATGCAGAATCTTGCAGAGGTGTTAGAGCAAGTGTTGAGAACTCAGACTCAAGTGCTTAGAGCAGTTGGGGAAACTGAGTCGAAGCAGGTAAGTTCAGAAACCCTTGCGGGCATAGCTCAAATGTTGAGCAATTTAGCCCCAAAATCAGACCGAGTACCAGAAACAGAGTCTGAACCACAAGCAGAGCAATCGATTGGCTCTGCTCATTGGCACAAACGTAGCACACAGCATCAGACCATTTGGAGCTTGTTTGAACAGGGATGGGCGACGGCTGAGATCGCACAGGAAGTTGGATTGGGTGTTCGGACTGTTCAACGAGACCTTCGCAAACCTGAGTTTGCTAACCCTCAACGGCGCAGTGACTATGGAGATAGTCTAGCTGTGCCCTATCGAGCCATCATCATCGAGTACTTACAGAAGCACAAACGACCCTACGGATTGTTTAGCGCACTCAAACGCCAAGGCTACAAGGGAAGTAGACGGACATTAACTCGATATGTGCATCGATTACGCGAAGCTGGACATCTCACTTCCCAATCTCCAGATCGTCCTCGTCCGCTTGCTCCAAAACGCAAATCTAGCTCAACCGTTCCTGCTACGCCGCTGAGTGCGAATCGAGCGACTTGGCTGGTGATGCGCGTGCCCAAGGAGCGCACCCGTGAACAGAAACAACTGATTAAGAGGTTGAAGATTCATTCGCCTATTTTGAAAACTGCAATTGAACTGAGTGAGGCATTTTGTAAACTCATTCGTCGTCGGCAACCAGAGCAGTTTGAGACGTGGTTAAAGCAAGTGGAGGTCAGCGACCTCGTTCCTTTCCAGAAGTTTGCTCAAGGACTACAGCAGGACTATGAGGCAGTCGAAGCAGCAATGACTCTACCGATTAGTAACGGACCTGTGGAAGGGCAAATTAATCGATTGAAGCTCCTGAAAAGACAGATGTATGGTCGAGCAGGAATCAAGTTACTAGAGCAGCGCTTCTTGCTTACAAGTTAGCTATCTCTCGATGCTAGATCACCAAAAGTGGACAAGTGCC
>JADEXW010000887.1 GCA_015206935.1 Pseudanabaenaceae cyanobacterium LEGE 13415
CACCACAATACTGGCAGCCAAATTTCCTAAAACCGCAGCTTCCCAAACCGTTGCACCCGCAATCAGTCCCAAGGTTAAAGCAGCGACTACCGTATCGCCTGCACCCGTGACATCAAAGACTTTTGTGCGATTAAATGCGGGAATATGTTCCTCATTGCCAAGGCGATCGAACAATGACATCCCCTGTTCGCCACGAGTAATCAAAATGTGTTGCGCGTGAGTCATCCGAAGCAAATCCTGTCCCGCTCTCGATAAAGATTCAGCATCATTGATAGAGTAACCTACTGCCAATTCCGCTTCAGGTAAGTTCGGCGTGAAAATCATTGCATCCTGATAGCGTGGAATCTGTTTCTGAGAATCAACGATCGTTCTTGGATGCTCTAACGCAGCTTCAATCACCGGTTGCGTTAATGTTCCATCGCCATAATCGGAACAGACAATTGCATCGACTTGATCGATCTGCTCGCGAATATAAGCCGCTAACTGTTGTTGAAGTTCCAGAGCAGGAAGCGCATTCGATTTTCGATCGATTCTCACAATTTGCTGTGTCACCGATTGCCGCGAGTGTCCTGAAATTCTCGTTTTAGTCACGGTGGGTGGAGCGTCATCCCAAACAATCCCATCCGTATCAATCCCTGCGGCATCAAACAATCGCGCAAGTGCTTCTCCTTGAATGTCTTTTCCCAACAATCCAACCGCTTTAACCTTCGCTCCCAATCGTGCAAAGTTATAGATTGCATTTGCTCCACCACCGGGAATTTGTTGAGTTTCCTCGTGTCGCAGAATTAGTACTGGAGCTTCACGGGACACTCTTTCAACTTCACCATTCAGAAACTCATCTAAGGTTAAATCTCCAACCACTAACACAGTTGCTTCAGAGAAACGATCGATTAATTCCAACAATCGATCAGAGTTCGATCGCAGTAACTCTATTCCGTCCGTCATAGTTCAATACAGATCAATTTGCGTTCTATTATGTCGGAGCTAAAAAAATTCAGAATGCTGCTTAGGACAGATGAAGTAGCTCTATTCCTACTTACAAAGGTCTGTTAGTATCATTGTCCTTTGATAGATGTTTAGTGAGTGAAACTTAATTGAATGATAAGCAGATGACTACTCACAAACTCTTATCGGATTTAGAACAATGCAAGATAAATTCAAACTTTCCTTCAAGAACCTAGCAGAAACCGAAAGAACAATCGCGCTCATTCTCGGTATTATCTTTTTGGCGATCGGAATTGCTGGTTTTATTCCCGCTTTCATGTCGTTTCCAGGAGATGCGCCTGTAAGTGGCGACGTTTATATTCCTCGTCTCTCGTCTTCAGCAGGTTACGGACATTTGTTCGGACTGTTCCCGACCAACTATGTGCATAATGCTGTGCATATCGTCGTAGGTTTGCTTGGAATTGCAGCAGCAACAAGCTTTAGTGGTTCACTGGTGTACAACCAAGGATTCGCGATCGCTTACACTGCGATCGTTTTGTTTGGTTTGATTCCTGCTACCAATACCACTTTTGGTTTAATGCCGATTTATGGTAACAATGTCTGGTTCAATGCGCTGACTACCATTTTGGCTGCATACGGTGGATTCGTGAAGCCTGCTGAATTGGCAAAAGCAACTGAAGCATAAACTATCCTAACTGCGGACATATCTGTAATTTGTTGCTTCGTTGATAGCGGCTAATGCCCCCTAAATCCCCCAAATTTGGGGGACTTTGAAGAAAGAAAGCGCTCTGGAATTGGAGAAATTCTTCTTGCTCAAAGTTCCCCAGAATGGGGGATTTAGGGGGCACGACTCGCTGAC
>JADEXW010000223.1 GCA_015206935.1 Pseudanabaenaceae cyanobacterium LEGE 13415
TTGTAGACATCAATATATCCCGGTGTCTTCTTTCCGCTGGGATGATAGATCGTAATGTCTTTATCAAAGCAATAAGGATCACCTGGAACGCTCCCTTTGACATCAGGGCGCGAGACTCCTAGCGCGTCACAGAGTTCTGAAAAGAACATTTGATAATTTGCACGTTCATTGCCGCTGGAATTTTGCCAACGATTGATGAACAGTTCGATTCGGGCTGCATCTGCTGGAGTCATGTTTGTCGATCGGGTCTGGGGATGTGAAAATTCAGTATCTAAATGTGACGAAATTACATCTAAATCAGA
This sequence comes from Pseudanabaenaceae cyanobacterium LEGE 13415, assembly GCA_015206935.1. Taxonomy (GTDB): domain Bacteria; phylum Cyanobacteriota; class Cyanobacteriia; order Leptolyngbyales; family Leptolyngbyaceae; genus Leptolyngbya. The sequence goes on from JADEXW010000223.1 coordinate 303, forward strand.
TTCTGAAACTCAGTGTTCTTACTTAATCTTTTGATTTTATTTATTGTACATCTGAACTGTTGGCGGGTTTATCAGAGATATCAGCTTCTATGCTCGAAAGATGCTGCTTTAGACCTAAAGATTAGTTACCTAATCTTCATCATTCATTCTTGAAACCCGAAGCTTCAATCTTTTTGCTTCAATTTATAAGATCAGAACTCAAACGATCGGGCTTTTTACTCTAGCTTTCAGGTTCAAAGACTCGATCGTGAGCTTCAGAAATTCAGCGATCGAGCTTTTTACTGAGACATGAGCCACAATCGTTAAGCAGCAAAGTGACGAATCAAGAATCGCTCATATCATTCTCATATCATTTGATATGTCCATGTAGAATTAAGCATTGCCAATCGTTTGAAATTTATAGGTTGGAAGATTGGAAACAGGAGGAACTGTTGCGATGTCGATCGCTACAAAACAAAAGCTCACCTTTGATCAATTTCTTGAGCAATACCCCGAAGACGCGCACTATGAATTGATCAATGGAGAAATGGTCGAAATGAGAGCAACACGACAGCACGATGATGTTAACTTTTTCATCCTGTTTGCTTTCAACGATGAAATTAGACGACTGAAACTTGAGTATGTTGTAAACAACACAGCCGTAATCCAAACGGGTGAAAATCAAGGACGCAAGCCAGATGTTAGCGTCATCAGCAAAGTAATGTGGCGCTCAGAGCGAAATGCGTATAGTGCTTTGGATAAGCCGATTCAATTAGCTGTAGAAGTGGTTTCTACGAATTGGGAAGACGATTATATTGACAAACTCGATGAATATCAGCGCTTGGGAATTTCCGAATATTGGATCGTTGACTATTTAGCGATCGGGAGCCGAACCTATCTAGGCAATCCCAAAACCCCGACGGTATTCGTATACTTGCTCGATGAATCCGGGGTTTATCAACCGACTGCATTCAAGGGCGACGATCGCATTCTCTCTCGCACTTTTCCCGAATTGTCCTTAACAGTGAATCAAATCCTCAATGCTTAATCTTTCCGCTCAAAGTGCCACCTCTAAATCTCGATGAGAGTCTGTTTTCAAATTAAATATTCAGATTGCGATGAATGGTCTGATTATTCAAACTGTTTTTGTTATGTGTCAGGTCGAAGTAATAATGTAATCGAAAGAACTCATCATATCTCGATAAGCTTATCTTATTGATCGCGTTAGCTTTGTTATATTCTCAACCAATCTTGTCATCTTCCGAATCAGAAAGAACATAACTTTAGACAGAATTAAAACAGAATCAAAACCTTACATCATTCAACTAAACGATCGTAGTCTCCACCCTCAAAAGTAGGTGAAATACGCTATTGTTTCACCCCAAATTCAACCCATAATAAAGCATAGAACTACAGAACTTTTATGTCTTGCCCTACAGCAGCTTGTACAGGTTCAGCCAAAGTTTTAGAGGCTCAACACACTCTAAACCAGCACTTCAGTTTTGCACCCTCTCCACTTGCAAAACCAAAGCGCACTCCTCCCAAACTTTGTACGATCGTTGAAAATGGTCGCGTTGTCGTTCGTCCAATTCAACCCCCTACGGAAGCGGCTCCGCATCATGAAAATGCTTGTAATCAATAAAACGATGCCCTTCAGAAGTCTTGTGAACTAAATCGACAAAGCGATAATTCCATAAAATCTCCTGTGGCACATAGGTATGTCGATCGTGCAGCACTTGAGACACCGTTTCATCAATGCCACTCAGCATAACTTGAATCAAACAATTCGTTTCGGACATTGATTCTGGAGTCATCCCGTAAAGTGGACTATTTTCATCGATCGGGTGCATGACCAACCAAGTTAATGCAAATCCGGGTGTTTGACTCCGAACCAATGCCAGATCATGAATTCGACGAATGTAATTCCCTTCAGAAGTAATCTCATCACGCAGCAAATACACGCGCATTTGAGCTTCTAAGATTTGATTACGACGTTGATTTGCTGCACGAAAACTCAATGTTGGAACTCCTTCATGCGGCGCGATCGTCGCAATCTGACTAAATGCCACTCGTGCAGTTGGACGTGAGAATCGAGCAAACGTAAACCCAGTGAGCAGGGCGATCGCTAAAATCGACACCAGCGATTCGATCGTCATAATCGACTGAGCATAAACCGTTTTCGGATACATCGCCCCATATCCGATCGTGGCAAACGTTTGAATACTGAAAAAGAAGTAGTCCGAAAACGACCCCGGTGTGGCATTGGCAATACAATCTCCACCCAATAAATAGATCCAGGCAAAGATAATATTGATCCCCAAGTAAGCACCGATCACGATCGCAAAAAATCCCGACCAAGGAACCGTCAAGACCAAATGATAGGGATCACGCCAGTAAGAATACCAAGCATTCATCCCCACAATTTCAAAGCGTCCACTTTCTGAAATGTGAATTTTGATGCGGCGATGTCTACGATTTCTCAGTCTCAAGGATCTACCCTCGTGGAACGATCGAGATTTCATACGTAACGGAATAATTCGATCACCGAATTATAAGTTGATCGAGATTCAACCAGTTTCGACTTCCCTTAGATTGATTAAAAATGATAGAAACCGTGTTGTTTCCTGCTTTTAACGCAACATTTGGGATCGTCGTCGTGTTCCAAGTTGTCCAATTTCCAGTTCCCGGAAACACCTGAGCATTCACGATCGCTCTTCCATTCACAAAGACGAATCGAATTGCATTTCCCGCCGCCGCCGCGTATCGCATTACGAGATCAAATCTTCCGGCATCTGGCAAGGTGAAATTAAAATCCACCCATTGCCCGTCTCGATTCCATCCTGCAATGTAGCCTGTGCCCTCATACCCTGTGTAAACGGCTTCCAATACTAAGTTATGCAGCGTTGAAGTTTCCGCTTGAAGAACGATCGAGGTTCGACTGGCAATAATCGAAGCATTCAACGCATCCATCGCTGCACTTTGTCGTGCTGCATCGGCTGCATCAAAATCTTGTGCCCAACATAATCCAAATTGATTTTTTGGATTACGACATTGCTCCCAAATCGAATCGGCGTTGCGAAGAATGAAATCTCGATATGCTAACTTGTTGACGCTACGATACAAGTCAGACAAGTTTCGCATAAAGATTCCTTTAAATTGCGGGCCATCTACTCCACAATTTGGCTCACAAGGTTCGCGTAATACGCCATTCGGCGCAAGAAATTTTGTTGCTGCATCTGCGATCGATTGTGCCACCGTCAACAGCGATCGATCATTCGTACACTTCGACAAATCGATCAGCGCTCCCAAAATCACACCTTGATTGTAAGTCCAAGTGGGTTGACCATTGTTCTTACACTGATTATTCAAACCATCATTGATCAAATTGTTTTGATTGATCATTCCAGTACGACGAAACCAATTCCAAGTTCGATTCGCCCAATCCAGATAACGTTGATCCCGCGTTCTCAGAAACAATCGAGCCGCGATCGCTAAAAACAATTCATTCGCGATCGCATTCTTATACTTGTGTTCTTTGTTCCACCAGATCCCACCGCCGCAAGTATTATCCCAACCTTTGGTCATGTCGTTAAAGATAACTCTCGACATCTCCAAATATCGACTTTCACCTGTGAGATCAAATGCTTTAATCCAAGTGAGTGCCCACCAACCTTCATCATCGTAAAACTCATTTAAGAAATTGTTCCGTTTGTTCTTCTCAAAGGTATTGAAAATATTCGTTCGATACGTGAGCGAATCTGTGAATGTGGAGTAATCGATTGTTGTTTCCAACACATTCGCACTATTCCACCAACCTGTAGTATTCCAAAGTCCCGTTGCCGTGTTATAGAACGTTTGAAGCGTTGCCATTCCTGCATCCGCTTTTTCTCGATAAGTTGCAGCACACATTTGCTTGATTCCAATCACAATACTGTGTGTTATAACTTAAAGACTCGCTCTTCACCTGTCCAAATTCATCTGAAATCTTTCTGTAAAGAGAGTTAAAGCCCATCCTCGATTGCTACGCTGAATATCAGTAATCCAGGAAAGTGAACAATCACTTTTACACATGGCACTCCCATTCAAAACAAACTTCAAGCGAAAACAGATTCAAACGACTGTTTTAAGCGTGTCACTTGCTTTAAGTGCGATCGCAGGCGGAGCTTACTATTATGTCTTTGTCCTTGGCGCTCCTCAACTGGATTCTCCACCTGTCGAAGAAGTTGCAGGACTCAATTTTCAAGTCAGAAGCTTCTACAGTGAAGCAATGAACGAACAGCGTCGATACGGTGTAATTTTGCCACCCGGATATGAAAAACATTCCAATCGACGTTATCCGGTGATCTTTCTCCTTCACGGTGGACATGGAGATGAACGTGATTATTACGAAAAAGCTGCAATCACGACCACACTAAAGCAACTTTACAACGCAAAAAAACTCCCAGCCGCATTAATCATTACGCCTGATGGAAATGACGATCGCGGAACCAGTCCTTTCTGGGACTCAGATTACTTTGATGGACAGAATGGTAAAGTCTCGACCTACATTGGTTTCGATTTAGTTCAAGAAGTGAAGCGCCAATTTCGCACGATCGAAGATTCACATTACTGGGCAATGGGTGGCATCTCTTCCGGTGGCTGGGGCGCATTTAATATTGGATTAAGACACCTCGATCGCTTCAATATCTTCTTCAGTCACACCGGATATTTCATCGACAATAGTGGATCTCAAAACAGTCCTCAGATTTTTATCGAGCAAATTCCACCGCAAGAGCGCAAACGCATTCGAGCTTATTTAGATGCTGGAGAAGCCGACGAAAAATATCTCGATGCAACGCGCGATTTTCACAAAGTATTGAGCCGTTTGGGAATCTATAACGAATTCTATGTATTTCCGGGTGGGCATGGAATTGTCGGACAAAATGTGGGGTGGAATTATTGGCGAACGCATTTAGCCGATTCACTCAGCTTTGTGGGTCGTCAATTTCATCATGTTCAAGCTCAGAAAAAACATCGTCACTTCTAAGGCTCATGCAGAAGGTATCTCCTCCCAAACTCGGCTGGAATCGCAAACGACCCGAAACGCTCGATCGTAGAACCAGAATTGGAATCTGGTCAGCCGCAATCTTAACGGGGATCATGGGATTCGTGAATCTTTGGTCTGCTGTGACTCCAAGTTATCCAGAACGAACTGCCTGGTTAAAACATTTCTTTCCATTTTCAGTGCGCGTTGGTGGTCACTTGTTTGCAGCACTAGCAGGATTTATTTTATTAACACTTGCTGCGAATTTATTGCGTCGAAAACGAGTTGCTTGGTATCTCACCGTTGGATTATTAATCGTTTCGATTCTGAGTCACTTAATTAAAGGGTTTGACGTTGAAGAAAGCGTTTTTGCAACTGTTTTATTAATTCAATTATTTGTATTACGCAAAGCTTACACTGCAAAGTCCGATCGACCTTCGATCGCTCAAGGAATTCGAGTTTTAATTGCAGCCATTTTCTTCACTTTGGCATATGGCACGATCGGTTTCTACATTCTCGATGGCTATTTCAACATCAACGGACAGCCCGTAAACTTCAGCTTTACTGAATCGATTCTGCAAACCCTTGCAATGTTTTTTACCGCAGATAACGCGGGACTTGAACCGAGAAGAAGATATGCAGAATTCTTTGCAAATTCCATCTATGCAGTGGGCGCAGTTACGTTAGCGTATGCACTCTTCATGCTATTACGTCCTGTATTGCTAAGAGATCCAGCGACTTTAAGCGATCGACAAAGAGCAAAACAAATTATTGATCAATATGGCAAGACTTCACTCGCTCGATTGTCTTTGCTTCCTGACAAATCCTATTTCTTCAGTCCATCTGGTAGAAGTGTTGTCGCTTATGTCGCCAAAAGTCGAGCCGCGATCGCACTTGGTGATCCGATCGGACATCCGGATGATCTCAATGAAGCGATCGTCTCTTTCCAGCAATTCTGCAATCAAAACGATTGGTTTCCTGCTTTCTACGAAGTCTTACCAGAAAACTTACCGCTCTATCAATCGATCGGTTATCGCTGGGCGCAAATCGGAGAAGAAGCCATCATTGATCTCCACACTTTCAACCTAAAAGGCAAAGCCAATCAAGATTTTAGAACTGCAATTAACAAGCTCACAAAAGCAGGCTATCGATTGCAAGTTTACGAACCCCCGATCGACGAAGGACTGATCAATCGATTAAAACCTGTGAGTGATGAATGGCTAAAATCCAAACAGGGATCAGAAAAGCAATTCTCGATCGGATGGTTCGATCGAGACTATCTCAGCGGTTGCCATATTGCTGTCGTTTACAATGCCAACGGTAAAATCATTGCCTTCTCAAATCTACTCTCAGGTTACAACCGCAAAGAAGTCACGGTTGATCTTATGCGTCATTCAAACGATGCAGAAAGAGGCACAATGGACTTCCTCTTTGCGATGATGATCCAACACTTTCAACAAGCTGAATATGACAGTTTCAACTTCTCACTCTCTCCTTTAGCGGGAGTTGGAGAAGCACCCAATTCTCTCAGAGTTGAGAAAGGCTTACACTACTTCTTCGAGCATCTCAACCAGTTCTACAACTTTAAAGGATTACATCAATTTAAAGAAAAGTTCCGTCCCCGTTGGGAGCCACGATATCTAATCTTTCCAAGCTTCACTGTTTTACCAGAGATTGCCGTGGGACTCGTTCGAGCCGACTCCGGCGATCGCTTACTCGACTATCTCAAACCTGATAGTTAAGTTGTCTTGTCCAATGCCTGATAGAATTACGAAATGTGAAGCATTATATCAAGCGTTTTAGGCGATCGTATGCGAGTGTGGCGAGTATTTTTCGGATTTCTTCTGGCAGTCGTTCTTCTGGTTGGACTGCCCCAAACGGCTCATGCAGCAAGTTCCGGTGCCATTCGCGCGATCGACGATGTGAAGGCAACCACCAAAGACTATTCTGGGCAAAATCTCATCCGCGCAGAATTCAGCAATGTCAGACTTTCTGGCAGTAATTTCAGTGGTGCAGATTTACGTGGCGCAGTCTTCAGCGGTTCCGATCTCACTAAATCAAATTGGAAAGGCGTTGATTTTGGTGATGGCATTGCTTACATCACAGATTTGTCCGGTGCAGATCTCAGCGATGCCGTTCTCACTTCTGCGATGATGATTGGTTCAGTCTTCAAGGATGCCAACATTACAGGTGCAGATTTTAGCTTTGCGGTATTAGATCGATCGCAAGTGGTCGAACTTTGTAAAAGAGCCAGCGGCACAAATCCCAAAACAGGCATCAGCACCCGCGAATCTTTGGAATGTCCTTAAATCGAATACTGAAAAAGCACGATCGACCAGATTCCTGATCCTGCAACTCAAGCGAATCTATCAGCCGCTTCAGCCATTCTCGCTGGGTTACGATTAGAGGATGATATTGATTAGGTAAGACATAATTGAAAATAATGCGAGGAAAGCACTGCTATGTCTTCTCAACTTCAACAAGCGATCGCTCTAGCTCAGTCCCTATCTTTTGAAGAACAGCTTGAATTGCTCAAGACATTATCAAGTGTCATTCAGCAAACTCATGCGAGAGAGCATCAAGCTTCCACATCAGAAGTTGATATGGGGTTCTCAGCCGAAAGTTTTCGCAAATCTTGGGAACAAGCGATGACCGGACAAACGTTACCGCTTTCTCAACTCTGGGAGGGCATCGACGTTGACTGATTTGCCCGTTGAGATTCGTCCTACTTCCGAGTTTCAGCGAAAACTAAAGGATCTTGCCAAGAG
>JADEXW010000888.1 GCA_015206935.1 Pseudanabaenaceae cyanobacterium LEGE 13415
GTGGTAGAGTTGTCTTTTTCTCGGAAGCTGCTTAACTATGGATGCCCTGATCGAGCCTTTACAATATGGATTCATGCAGCGATCGTTAATCATTGCAATCCTCGTCGGATTGATTTGCGCGATCGTGGGAAGTTACCTAATCGTTCAGCGATTGGCACTCTTAGGAGATGCGATCAGTCACTCTGTTTTACCTGGATTAGCGATCGCATTTCTCTTCGGATTTAATATCTTTGTCGGCGCTTTTATCGCTGGTGTTCTTAGTACTGTAATTATTGCCTGGATAAGAGCGCGGTCGCCAATTAAAGAAGATGCTGCGATGGGCATTGTCTTTAGTGCTTTCTTTGCATTAGGAATTACATTAATCACAGTGATTCAGAAAGATAACAAAATTGATTTGAATCATTTTCTGTTCGGTAATATCTTAGGCGTGACCGTTGGCGATGTTCGAGATACAGCCATTATTGCTGTAATCATTTTAGCGATCGTATTTCTCTTCTATAAAGAACTTCTTTTCTATACGTTTGATTCTTTAGGCGCACAAGCCGCAGGACTGCCAACAAATTTATTAAATCTCGGTTTAATGGTGCTGATTGCGTTAACGATCGTTGCCAGCATGAAAGCGGTTGGCGTGATTCTAGTGTTATCGCTACTCATTACACCCGGAGCAACCGCTTATTTATTAGTTAAACGATTGCACCATGTAATGATCTTGGGAGCCGCGATCGGGATTTTTTCCAGTATTAGCGGCATGTATTTGAGCTATTTTTACAACTTGCCATCCGGAGCCGCGATCGTCATGGTCGCATCCGGGCTATTCTTCCTTGCATTTCTTCTCAGTCCCAGACACGGAATTCTCACGCAGCCCGGATCGAGAACGCTACCTGCAATGCCGATTCTGAGAGAACTTCGAGATTTAATGCCTAAAAATCGTCAAAAGGGTTAAACGAATCAAACCGACTGCGGCGCGGTTCATCATCCCGATTTCCAAGCTCGTTGGGAGGACGCTCATTGCTCCAAGCCCACCACACCTGCCCACATTGACAGTGATAAAACTCCTGCCATTTTTTGCGGTAGTCTTCCGTGAACACTGGCGATCGACGATTGATCCAAACGCGATCGGCTTCCTTAGAAGACTTGTGACAGGTTGGACAAGAGAAAGAAAACGAATGTACCGCCGTTTGTGTCCAGGCAGGCGGAACAGGTTCAAAAGCGTCCATCATGTGTTGAGTCGGTTAACGCTGACCTCATTATGACTTGGAATTGAGCTTTCGAGATCAGTGAGCTAGAGCGCAATAAGATTCTTGTGCCGAAATGAAAAATCTTAGGTATCTTTCTAGGGGCACTCTCAATCTTGTATCGTTCTTGACCGCCTCTACCCATGAGCTTACTTAATCTCGTCTCCTTTGCTGGACTGTTTGGCTTGTGTGCGATCGCGTGGTTATTCTCCGAAGATCGTCACCCAAAACTGTTCCCTTGGCGCGTTGTTGGTGCTGGAATTTTGCTGCAATTGATACTGGGCGCAATGGTCTTTGCTGTTCCTGGAACTCGTGATGCACTTCAAGTGTTTAGTAATTTACTTGATAGCGTTTTCCTAGCGGCAGATACAGGGGCACGATTTATTTTTGGACGCAATATTGTGCCTGCTCCTGGACAGACTCCGGAGGTGAATTTGGGCTATGTCTTTGCGTTTCGAGCGTTGCCAACGGTGATCTTTTTCTCTGGTTTGATGGCATTGCTGCAAAATTTGGGCGTGATCCAGGTCGTCACAAATCTATTTGCAAAAGTGTTCTACTGGAC
>JADEXW010000224.1 GCA_015206935.1 Pseudanabaenaceae cyanobacterium LEGE 13415
CTTCAATTCGGACAATGTAGCCGCCTTTTGTCCAACCTTTTCGGCTTTCAAATTCTGATCTAGCGACATGAGCGATCGATCATCCCGAAGAAATTGAAACATCGCTTGCGATCCTCTCTCTGCACGTTCTGGTTTTAAGTCCAAGTCATCTGGAATTTGGTTATAGATCCACCACAAGAAAGTTGCAAGTCCAATCGAACTTAAAATCAATGGGGCTTCGTGGGGATGTCTTAATGCTGTGATCAAAGGAAATAGGACAAGAACACCAAATTTTCCCGATCGACGTTCTCGCAAAATCGTAAATCCAATTCCTCCGATGAGAAATACCAGAAACGACACAATTGGATCATGCACCACATAGCCCCAAACGACGTTCGTGGTACCTGCTCCTTTGCCGATAAAGTACCGCCCATAGACTAATGCAATCAGCGCGATAACTTCCCATTCTGGACTATCAGGAAAGAACGATCGAGCTAACAACACCGCCGCAATTCCTTTCAAAGCTTCAGAAAGTACCGCTAGAATTCCAGCAATCTTTCCACCGTGATAAAACGCGGCTGAAACACTAATATTTCCGGTTCCAAGCTTTGAAAGCCGTTTTCGACTCAATACCCATGTTATCCAACTAATCAGCGGCAATCCGCCCAAAATTGGACACCCGATAAAAATCAGCAAAGCCCCCCAAACAGGCATCATCACTTGAACCCTCACGACTTCTAGAAGTCTAGCGATTCTTGTCTAATTCCTGCCAAAATTTCCAAATTTCTCTCAACACTGCAACATCACACCTTAAAGTTGATTTCTTGCTTTGAGTTGAAGATATCGATCGACCAATTCTTCGGTGATCTGATTTGCAGGTGCATCGAGTACCAACACACCTCGTTGTTTTAATGTACTAAATGCAATTTGTCTCTGAGCAATCAAATCTAATGCGACGGCTCTTTCATAAGTAGAGGGCAAATCTTCAGTCACAGTATGCGCTTGTTGATCAACCTGTGGATCACGCAATGTCACACAGAAGGGCAAATATCTAGGGGTCAATCGTCCCAAAGCAGCTAATAGTTCAGAGGAAGCAGTGGTATCAACAATATCAGTAATCACCACAACTAAAGCCCGTCGCGCCTGTTGATTGACGATCGTTGTTACCGCACCTAAATAATCTGGCTCTAGAATCTCTGGTTGAATCGGAGTTAATCGCTCGATCAAATGATTTAAATGTGCCTGTCCACGCTCTGGAGGAATCCAGGTTTGCACTTGTCGATCGAACACGCCTACTCCAACTCGATCGCCTCTGTGTAATCCTGCCAGAGCGAGCGCCAATGTTGCGTTCAATCCCCAATCAAATCGCGTCAATCCTTTAACCTGAGAAGTCATCAACCGACCTCGATCAAGCAAAATAATCAATGTTTGCTCTTGTTCTGGTTCCAATACTCGCACTAAGGGCTGTCCGCGTCGTGCGGTTGCTTTCCAATCAATAAAGCGCGGATCATCTCCAATTCCGTATTCTCGAAGCTCTGAGAACTCTGTTCCAATGCCTAAACGACGAGCGCGACGAATTGAGCCAGACGATTCTAGAGTTAATCGAATCGACAGCGATCGTAGTCCTAACAAGTCTGGATAAACGGCTACTTTCTGCTCTTGCGGAATCTTCCAACTATGCCAAGCGAGTCCCCACGGGCTTAATTGCCGCACTTGAATGTCTTTCCAGTGATACTCTCCACGATATGAAGGATTCACAGTATAAGAAAGTTGCTGTTTCAAATTTGCTCCCAGCTTTAGTGCTAAAGGCATTGATGAAACGGAGAACTCAATCGGGTACTGATCATAGATGCGAATGTCTGTCGATCGCGCTCCTGATTCAACATTCAAAGTGACTAAGTTGTCACGCCCGATCGATAATCTGGATGCCACTTGCCGATCGACCTTCACCCGATATGGCTTTACTTGCAAACTATCGAAGAATGCTAAACCGAGAACAATCAAATCGAACAGTAATAAAACTGCGATCGACAATTTGGGATCAAACAAAAATAGAACGGCAGCGATCGCACCACCGACGAGCAATAATCCATAAGTTCGGAGTGAAGGAATCATGATTAACGGGGAACAGCAACTTGATTAAGAATGGCATTGATCACTGAATCAACATTCACTCCATCTAACTGAGCTTCAGGACGCAAAATCAAGCGATGTCGCAACAAGGGAGGAGCCACTGCTTTGATATCATCCGGGGTGACATAGTTCCGACCTGCTAACCAAGCCTGAGCTTTACTGACATTCAACCAAGCAACCGCCGATCGAGGAGAAGCTCCCAAAACTAAATCGGAATGTTGGCGAGTTTTCTGAACAACCGAGAGTAGATAATCAAGAATTGGCTCTTCAACGCTCATCGATCGAACGAATTGCCGCGCTTTCAGAACTTGTTCCACAGATGCGATCGGTTGAAGTCTGCTTAAATCTAGTCGTTTTGCTTGGAATCCCGCTTGATGATTGAGTAGCATTTTCTTTTCTGCTGCTGGATCGGGATAGTTCGCCACTAGCTTGAACAAAAAGCGATCGAGTTGCGCCTCTGGTAGTGGATAAGTTCCTTCAAATTCCAAAGAATTCTGAGTTGCAATCACCCAAAAGAATTCAGGCAAGGGCAAGCTCTCGCCATCTAAAGTAACCTGCTGTTCTTCCATTGCTTCGAGCAGCGCTGATTGTGTTTTTGGCGGCGTTCGATTGATCTCATCAGCTAATAAAATCTGCGTGAACACTGGACCTTTTTTCAGCACAAAACTCCGAGTGTTCAAATCAAAAATATTCGTTCCCAGAATGTCAGATGGCAGAATGTCTGGAGTGAGTTGAACGCGGCGAAACTCCGATCGAACTAATTGCGCTATGACTTTAACTAAGAGCGTTTTCCCAGTTCCTGGTACACCTTCTAAAATCACATGCCCTCCAGAGAGCAACGCGACTAAAAGCTGTTGTACCAATGCGCCTTGACCTACCACAATTTGATCAAGAGCTTGTCGAAGGCTTGAAAATGTTGCTTGAAGGTCAGACATAGCGATCGAACCGGGTAACGAGGGCATGACCATCTTAATGCAGATTTAGTGAATGAGAGACCTGATTTGGTGCGTCTTGGCGAATAGAATTCACCACTTACTAACTGTACACAAGTCGTTTTTGCTGCGTTTGGAGCGGCTAATGCCCCCTAAATCCCCCAAATTTGGGGACTTTGAAAGTGAGAAGCGCTATGGAATTCTAGTAATTCTTCCTTCTCAAAGTCCCCTAGAATGGGGGATTTAGGGGGCACGATTCCACAACAACGAAGCGCAATAGACTTATATATACAGTAGAATCCTATTCGGAAGGCACGATCGAATAATTTACTTCTCGCTAAACATCCAGGCATCCGTCCAATTTTCGGGCACACCTCGATCGAGGAATTCTGTTACACGATCGAGATACAATCGCGCCGTTTTATCAGTTGGATTCTTCTCTAAAACCTCTCTAAAACAAGATTGTGCTTGATCAAACTTCTGCTGTCGATAGTATTCAATCCCTTGATCGTAAATCGGTTGAGTTTTCAGCTTAATGTCTCGGTTCTCTTCTGTTTCTGCATCTAGTACTTCGTAAACCACGATCGGTTCATTTCGACCTTTAACGATCGCTCGATCGAGAAACCGAAACTGATATTGATCCGGATTGCTCAAATACTCCATTGTTTGCTGAGAAATCAACATGGATACGCCATAGTATTTGGTCAATCCTTCTAGCCGAGAAGTCAGATTCACATTATCCGAAAACGCATCGCCTTGAATCCGATGGGTTTCTCCAACCATTCCCAGCATCATATGACCCACATGAATTCCAATGCCAACTTGTACAGGTAAAAAGCCTCGTTCCATGCGTTCAACATTGTATTCCTGAACTCGTAGCTGTTTTGCAACTCCCGCCGCGACTGCATCATCCGCCCCATCTGGAAACACTGCCATCATTCCATCGCCCAGGAATTTCACAATAATGCCGTAGTGATTGCGAATTTCTGGACTCACGCGCTTCAAGTAAGCATTCACAAAAGCAAAATTCTCCTGCGGTGACATCGATTCAGAAATGGTTGTAAACGATCGAATATCACTAAACATCACCGCCATTGTTTTGCTTACATAGTCCCCTAACTGCACATCAGTCACAGATTCTTTTCGCAAAAATCGTAGATATTCACCGGGAAAGAATCGAGCAAATGACTCATTCAAGCGCTTCAATTCTTGTTCTCGTGTGTTCACTGTGTTCACCATTTGAACAAACACGCGCGAGAGTTGTCCGAGTTCATCCGCTCGATCGCTAACTTCTCCTAAATCTTCAGGTTTAAACGTATTCTCCTCAACTGAGACTGCTGCTTTTGTCAGCTTATTCACTTGTTCAATGTACTGAGCTTGCCGCAAGTTCTCATCCCGTAACTGTGCTTCAGCTTCCTGACGTTTGCGTAAGTTGATATAAGCTCTAGAGTGATAGCGAATTCGAGCAATTAACTCAACTCGATCAGGCAATTTTACTAGATAATCATTCGCACCCAATTCAAACGCCTGAGCTTTGATCACAGGTTCTTCTTTGCTCGATAGTACAATCAAAGGAACATCCGCAGTCGAAGCATCTTGCGATCGCAAAAATCGCACCAACAACAATCCATCCATCTGCGGCATGACTAAATCTTGCAAAATCACAGTCGGATTGCATTGTTTTGCAACTTTCAGCGCCTCTAAGGGATTGTTGCAATAGTAAAACGCGATGTCTGGCTCCGGAGCCAACATCTTCTGAATGGCTTCGCTGATGATCGCTTGATCGTCGATGAGGAGAACAGTAATCAAATCACTCATGACTTTACAACGGAGAACGGTGCAATAAGGCAGTTGCGATCGCGTCAGGACTCAAGACATCGACCGCTGCATTCAACTCGATCGCGGCTTTAGGCATTCCATAGACGACACAACTCGATTCGTTTTGAGCGATCGTATACCATCCCCCAAGCCGCAACGCTTTCAATCCTTCTGCGCCATCCCGTCCCATACCCGTTAGCAAAATCGCAGTACCTCGATCGCCCCAATTCTGCGCCACGCTGTTAAAAAAGACATCCACCGAGGGACGGTAAGGATAGTGAATTGGGTAAGGCGTGTAAGTTAAAGTGCCATTTGCCTGTAAACAGAGATGATCATTACTGGATGCAAACAAAACCATGCCTTTCGTGGGTCGATCGCCCACTTGAGCTTTTTTCACCCTTAATGCAGTTTGCTGATCTAACCAATCAATCATTCCAGGTGCAAACTGCATATCAACATGCTGCACAATGACGATCGCGGCTCCAAAATCTGGCGGCAACTGAGACAGAATGGTCACGATCGCTTTGGGCCCTCCAGTTGATGCACCAATCACCACTAAAGGCACTTTGGACTGAAGCGGCATAAACTTGGACTTTCCGATCAATTTCCCGATCGTATTAATTTTCGACAGCAAAATGTGAGCATCTTCTTTCCCGAAAGTTGGTGTATTGACTGCGTCTAACGCACCATAGCCCATTGCTTCAAACACTTTCGCGGAACTATGTTGTACATCTGCGGTCACAATCAAAACTGCACAGGGCGATCGTTGCATAATCAGCTTCGTCGCCTCAACACCATCCATCTCAGGCATGAATAAATCCATCAGAATCAAATCTGGGCGATCGTGGGCGCATTTACTCACCGCTTCCGATCCGTTATAAGCGACCCAAGCAATCTCATGTTGCGGAGCCTGTTTGACCGCTCGACGCAAAGCTTCCACAGCCAAACTTAAATCATTGACGATCGCAATTCTCATCGCTTATTGCCCAATCAGATCAACGACAGCTTGAATCAAAGTATTATCTTGAAAACTATTCTTTGTTAAATAATAATCGGCTCCAGCATCTAATCCTTGCAATCGATCGGCTTCTCGATCGCGATAAGACACCACGATCACCGGGGTCGATCGTAGTCGGGCATGACTCTTGATTTGTTGAATTAGCTCGATTCCGTTCATCCTAGGCATGTCAATATCACTAATCACTAAATCATACGGCTGATTGCGAACTGCATTCCAACCTTCCATGCCATCATTGGCGACATCGACACTATATCCATGTTTTTCCAAGAGTTTTCGCTCAACTTCCCGCACTGTGATCGAGTCATCGACCACGAGAATGCGCTTTTTCAGATGTTCTGTCTCAACCGGACGCGGCGCTGTGAGCTTTCCAGCATCTAACAATTTGTTAATCGATCGCACTAAATCTGAAACATCCACGATCAATACTAATGACCCATCACTCATCATAGATGCGGCACTAATGTCCTGAATTTTACCAAGTCGCGGATCGAGTGGACGGACAACTAATTCACGCTCTCCTAAAGTTCGATCGACAATCAATCCATATTGTGCGGATTGATAACTTAAAACAATCACACACAGCGATTCAGGTAATGATGCTGAGTGTTGTAGCTCAAAGACTTGATTCAGCGAAATCAACCCAATGTGCTGATCATTAAAGGTAAAATACGGCTGATTTTCGACCACAGAAATCGAAGCTCGATCGAGACTGAGAATGCGATCTATGCGCGATAAAGGAAACGCATATTGTTCGCCTGCTACTTCGACTAACAAAGTTCTAACGACGGAAAGCGTAAGCGGTAACTGCAAATGAAAACTCATTCCCGAACCGGGTGAAGAGGCAGCGCGAACCGTTCCGCCCACTTCTTGCGCCATTGCTTTAACAATATCCAATCCAACCCCGCGCCCCGATAGTTCTGTTACTTGTTTGGAGAGCGAAAATCCAGGCAAAAAGAGAAATTCCATTAGTTCACTGTGACTCATGCGCCGCGCCACTTCTGGAGGAGCAAGATGGCGGCGAATCACTTGTTTGCGAACTTGATCCGGAGCAATCCCTTTTCCATCATCAGAAATGCTGATCATCAACATTCCGCCGCGATGTGAAGCTTCGAGTTGGATTGTTCCTTCTGCGGGTTTTCCAGCTTTGATTCGGTCTTCAGGTGACTCTAATCCGTGATCGATCGCATTTCGCAAAATATGAGTAATCGGAGCTTCAAGCTTGGTTAAAATATCTCGATCGACAGGCGTATTCTCCCCAATAATCGAGAAATTGACCTGCTTTCCAAGTTGTCTCGCTAAGTCTCGTACCATTCGCGGAAAGCCTTGCACCCCATCCGCAAACGGTCGCATCTGAGATTGAATGACTTCTCGATACAAGCGATCGGATAAATTATCAGTTCGTCGAATGTACTCACCCAGTTCAGTAATACGATCGCTCAATAAGTCCCGGCATTCTCGCTCTTGTTGCCGTAGGGTTTCTAATTGTCCGATCGGGTGCGATTGTTGCAGATCTTCTAGTGCTTTTGACAGCGCAATTTGCTTCGATCGAAGTTCCATCAATGATTCTGCAAACGGCTGGAGCCAATATGCTTCAACCATTGATTCTCCAGCCAGTCCAACAATGCGATTCAAGTTATCTGCACTAATCCGAACTACACGATCTCTCTGTGTGTTTGTCTCAGGCTCTTGAGGTTCAGAAGTTGGAGCAATCGTGACAGGAGTGGGAGTGGGAACAGGTTGTGGGGCGGATTGCGGAACTGACTGTGGCGCAGGTTTTGGAACTGATTGTGAAGCACCCTCTGGCGACAGTAATTGATGAACCGATTCGAGATCAGAACGATGCCGCGAGAGCCATTGTTGAACGTTCTGAGATTGGCTGATTGATTGAATCAGATCAACACTGCGAAATAAAGCATCAATCTGAGCCGCAGTCAGCCTGAGAGATTGTTTCTGAGCAGCGACAAAACAATCCTCCATCTGATGAGCTAGCTCAACCGCAACATCTAGCCCCACAATTCGAGCAGCCCCTTTAATCGAGTGTGCAGCTCGCATGAGAGATTCGAGTTCTTGACGGGAATTTGGATGAGCTTCGATCGCCACTAATCCGCGATTCAATGTAATCGTTTGTGCTTCGACTTCTTGCCGAAACAATTCCATTAAGCCCGTATCTTCT
>JADEXW010000889.1 GCA_015206935.1 Pseudanabaenaceae cyanobacterium LEGE 13415
GCCCCGATGCGGTCGTAGAACAGGATGAGAACGGGCGCGAACTGGGTCCGGTCTTCCCCGCGAAAGTGAGACTCGATCGTAAATCGCTGACGGTTCGAGGTCGTGAAGTTGAATTATCGCCAGGGATGGCAGGAACGGCGGATATTGTGACGCGCAATCGATCGATTCTCTCGTTCTTGGTCGAGCCGATTACCAGACGATTCAGTGAAGCCTTCTCGGTTCGATAACACTCAAGCATTAAGGGATGGTCATCGTGGCTATCCCTTTTTCGATCGCAGATCTCAAATCCGCCAAAGTGCTGGAAAAAAATCTGATTTAACAGAACGTAATAATTCATATCTGCGCTATGATAGAGCATAGTGTAGCGAAACGATTGCGTCAGACCGCACCGCATCTTCGAGTGGTGAGTAATAGTGAGGAAACTCCAATCGCGATCGAGCTAATCTTTTACGGCTTTCGCTGCGATCGAAGATTCAGTTTGACTCTCATTTACTTACACAACTCCGAAGTTTTACATGGGCAACAAGCCAACGATCGCCTTTTCTCATTTGGGCTGCGAAAAAAATCGAATCGACACCGAACACATGCTCGGTCTCCTCGTCCAAGCAGGCTATCACGTCGATGCTGACGAAGAGCTAGCCGATTACGTCATTGTCAATACTTGTAGTTTTATCCAAGCCGCACGAGAAGAATCGGTGCGAACCTTGGTCGAATTAGCGGAAGCTGATAAAAAGATTGTCATCACAGGCTGCATGGCGCAGCACTTCCAGGAGCAGCTATTAGACGAACTGCCGGAAGCGGTGGCACTTGTGGGAACAGGTGACTATAATAAAATAGTGAACGTGATCGAACGTGCAGAAGCGGGAGAGCGCGTTACGGAAGTTTCCCAAGAGCCGACTTATATTGCTGACGAAACCACTCCGAGATATCGCACGACTACTGAGGGAGTCGCCTATCTCCGAATCTCTGAAGGGTGTGATTACCGTTGCGCCTTTTGTATTATCCCCCACTTGCGAGGCAACCAGCGATCGCGCACCATTGAATCGATCGTTCAAGAAGCCGAGCATTTGGCATCCGAAGGCGTGAAGGAGATTATCTTAATCTCGCAAATCACGACCAATTACGGGCTAGACCTTTACGGAGAACCTAAACTTGCAGAATTGATTCGCGCTCTCGGCAAAGTGGATATTCCTTGGATTCGGATGCACTACGCCTATCCAACCGGACTCACCCCGAAAGTAATCGAAGCAATTCGCGAAACCCCGAACGTTTTACCCTACCTTGATTTGCCGCTCCAGCACTCACACCCCGAAGTATTGAGAGCGATGAATCGTCCCTGGCAAGGTCGCGTCAATGATAGTATTATCGAGCGCCTCAAAACTGAGATTCCGAATGCTGTCTTGAGAACGACGCTGATTGTTGGATTTCCCGGCGAAACTGAAGAACACTTTGAGCATCTGAAGCAGTTCCTTCAGCGTCACGAGTTTGATCACGTCGGAGTGTTTACCTTCTCACCTGAAGAAGGAACTCCCGCCTACACTTTGGCGAATCAATTGCCCCAATCGGTCATGGATGCGCGTCGGGATGCCCTGATGCAACTTCAGCAACCGATTTCACTCAAAAAGAATCGCGCTCAGATTGGCAAGGTCGTGGATGTGCTAATCGAGCAAGAGAATCCCCAAACTGGAGAACGAATTGGTCGATCGAGCCGATTCTCTCCAGACGTGGATGGATTGGTATACGTCGAAGGCGATGCGCCCTTAGGGTCGATTGTGCCTGTCACGATC
>JADEXW010000890.1 GCA_015206935.1 Pseudanabaenaceae cyanobacterium LEGE 13415
GTTGGATACCGTTACTTGACTCAACCAGCACACGAGTTTTAGCGGAAGTTCCCGCTGCACCATCCAAAATCCGTACCTTGTAATCAGTCAAATAGAAGGTTGCAATTTCAGGATACGCATTGCTCAAAGCTTTTCTCAGTGCCGCATCTAACGCAGAAACGGGCCCATTTCCTTCCGCCGCTTCGAGAATTTCTTTCCCTGCGATCGCAACTTTCACGGTAGCAAGCGATCGAGCCGTTCCACAATAGCTTCGAGCGGGAGCCGATTCCGCCATCATGTCGTAATGCACCTGAAAACCACGCACTTCAAATGGAGCGATTCTTTCTCCTAAAGCCTCTTGAATCAACAGTTCAAAACTCGCTTCTGCGGCTTCAAATTGATAACCATCTTGCTCTAGATGTTTGAGCGATTCAAGGATCTGGCGGCAGGTTGGATCATGTCGATCGAGATTGAAGCCCAGCATTCTCGCTCTTGCCAGAATGTTACTCATTCCAGATTGTTCGGATATCACAATCCGCCGAGTGTTGCCTACTAGCTCAGGTTGCAAGTGTTCATAGGTGATTGGATTGCGTTGAACCGCTGAAACATGCAGCCCTCCTTTGTGAGCGAATGCAGATATTCCTACAAATGGAGCATGATCATCTGGAGCAAGATTCGCAACCTCGCTCACAATGCGGCTCACTTGCGTCAAAGTTGCTAACTTCTCAATGGGTAAACAATAATAACCAAGCTTTAATTGCAAATTCGGAATCACTGAGCAGAGATTCGCATTTCCACAACGTTCGCCATACCCGTTGATCGTGCCTTGAATCATGGTTGCTCCTGCATTCACAGCAGAGATCGCATTCGCGACAGCTAACTCACAATCATTGTGTGTGTGAATGCCAATCTGAATCGATGGAAACGATTTTTTAACCTCTTGAACAATGCGATCGACTTCATGCGGCAGTGTTCCACCATTTGTATCACAAAGCGTAATCCACTCTGCACCCGCTGAAATCGCTGCTTCTAAAGTCCTCAACGCATACTCTGGATTGTGCTGATAGCCATCAAACCAGTGTTCAGCATCATAGATAATTCGTCGATCGTGCTGTTTGAGATAAGCGATCGTATCTTCGATCATCGCTAAATTCTCATCTAGCGTTGTTTGAAGTCCTTCGATCACATGCAAATCCCAGGACTTTCCAACGATCGTGATCCAGTTCGTCCCCGCTGCCAAAATCGGCTGCAACATCGGATCAGTCGCGGCAGTTTTCCCCGGACGACGAGTGAAGCAGAAGGCAACAATTTCCGCTTGGTTTAAAGGTTGCTCTTTAAGATGCCAGAAAAACTGTACATCTTTGGGATTGGCTCCGGGCCAACCGCCCTCAATAAATGGAATTCCCAATTGATCCAATTGACGAGCAATCCGAACCTTATCTTCGACCGAGAAAGAGATACCTTCTCGTTGAGCGCCATCGCGCAGGGTTGTATCGTAAATCGACAAAAAAATCGGAGCCATGATGCGGTTGACTCTAAAGCTTTATTTTAGGAAATTAAGACAGTCTCTCATTGTGAAAGATTGAGGGAAGGAACGCGATCACAATTTGTAATTCGTAACGATGAGGTGCAGGAATGCCGAAAATTACAGCCCAGGGAAAGACGATCGAATGTGAATCGGGCGCAAATCTACGTCAAGTTTTGCTAAAAAATGGAATCGATTTGTACAACAGTGGCTCAACCGTGATCAACTGTCGAGGAATTGGAACCTGTGGCACTTGCGCGGTTGAAATTGAAGGAGATATC
>JADEXW010000225.1 GCA_015206935.1 Pseudanabaenaceae cyanobacterium LEGE 13415
CGGCATCATCTGTCTTTTGCATCGATCCGGGTTCGTTAATTTTCAGAACAAAAGGAAGAGAACAATCATGGTTCAACGTGGTTCAAAAGTTCGCATTCTGCGGAAAGAGTCCTACTGGTATCGGGATGTCGGTACGGTTGCCTCGATCGACCAAAGCGGCATTAAGTATCCAGTTATTGTGCGATTTGAGAAGGTTAATTACAGCGGCTACAGCGGACAAGCTGGCGGGGTCAACACAAACAACTTCGCATTGAGCGAACTCGAAGAGGTTGAGCCACCCGCAAAGAAAGCGGCAGCGGCAGCAAAACCCGCAGCAAAGAAAGCAGAGTAGATTCTCTGCCATAATCAAAGTTGAGTCAGTACTTTTCTTCTGTTGGTACTGGCTCTCTTTTTTTAGAATAGATTTTTATTGAGTGTTGTCGCTGTGCCTGAACTGCCTGAAGTTGAAACGGTTCGATTGGGTCTCAATCAAGTGACGCTGAATCAGCCGATCGTGGGCGGTGAAGTGTTACTTGATCGCACGATCGCTTACCCTGTTGCGGATCAATTTATTTCAAGCTTGAAAGGCTTGTCGATCGATGAATGGCAACGCTACGGAAAGTACCTTTTAGCCAAACTTGATCCGATCGGTTGGCTGGGTGTGCATTTGCGAATGACTGGACAGCTTTTATGGATGACACAATCCGAACCGTTGCAGAAACATACGAGAGTGCGATTGTTCTTTGAGAACGATCGAGAACTTCGATTTGTCGATCAACGAACGTTCGGGCAGATGTGGCACGTTGTAGGCGATGTTGATCCGAAAACGATTATTACAGGCTTACAGCGATTGGGACATGAGCCATTTTCAGCAGATTTTTCAGATCTCTATTTTTATGAGCAATTGAAAAGCCGCAAACGTCCGATTAAGAATGCTTTGCTGGATCAAGCTTTAGTGGCTGGAGTTGGAAATATCTATGCGGATGAAGCTTTGTTTTTAACGGGAATTCATCCAGAGACTTTATGTACAGAATTATCGATCGAGCAAACGACGCAACTGAGAAAAAATGTAATTCGAGTGCTAAAAGAGAGCATTGCTGCACGCGGGACAAGTTTTAGTGATTTTCGAGATGTATCTGGAGTAAATGGTAACTATGGTGGAATTGCTTGGGTATATGGGCGAGATGGCGATCGCTGTCGAACTTGTGAAACTGTGATCGAACGAAAAAAATTAGCGGGTCGATCGGCGCACTTCTGTCCAAACTGCCAACCTCAAAAAACATAGCAGTACCTACTTCAGTTAGGACACTTCTGAGAAGCCCCCAGCCCCCAAGTTTGGGGGAGCAAGAGTCTTGAGCAAGCAGAATTGGGGGTTTGGCGGCTTCTCCGAGGATGTCCGAATCTAAGCTTCTACTGCTATGGTAATCTTTGTCACATTTTGGAACGAATACGTAGGAAATAATAAATTTCGCCCTGACCCGTGATTTTCGCTATGTCTAAGCGTCCTGAGATCAATGCCCTAAGACAAGGCTTTGTCGGTCAATATCAAGGCGGCGTGTATCGATTCATAGTTGGATGCCTCGATCGCTTTGGATCAAAAAAGCCTAAAACCAATCAGAAATACGATCGCTCGATTTCACCAAGTGCATTCCAGCATCCGCAAATCGGGCATACGCTCGATCGGCTTGTTCGGTGTAATCGACCACACCTGGAACGACTACTGGAGAAGAGCAATCTTCGAGCAAGTAAACTTTCTGGGTCAGGCTAGAATCAAATGCTTGGATCTCTGTGAGCAAATCATCGATCGTCCAAGCAACACAATGACTCTTCGCCTGACCTGCAATGATTACTGCATCAAACTTGAGTAATTTATTAATCAGTTGACTATTTTTTTGAGCAACTAGCTCTCCTCCAACAGTAGTGAGAACTTCAGGACTTAACACCGAATAATTCTCAGTCAGCGGGTGACTTCCTTTGATTTCAAAGCTAGTCTGACTTTTGCGAGCAATACAATGAAAGAATAGAGCTTCTTCAACGGCAGAAACTAACGCATGACCGATTCCACCTAACATTGAGTGATAGGGCCACACGGTTAATGGATACTTCCCTTCATCAGTTAACTGTTTGGTATAGTGCAGTGCATGATTGTTCAGCGTGTCATAGTCGGTTTTCAAACCTGCTGCAACGCCTGGATTAACGCGCCATTCGCCGTTCTGCACTGCTTCATAGGGAATCAAGGTTGCAGCGGGAGTTGGATGTTCTCCAGCTTCATTGATCCAGAAGATCGGGTGAAAGATTTGCATTGCGGTGTGCGTGTCCATCGTGGGTGCAATTTCGGTAATGCTGCCTAAATTGCGGTAGATAAACTCACAGAGTCGAATGTTATCTTCAACCGCTCCAGTTCCCGATCGACCTCCCACATACAGTTCAAAATCGGGAATACAGAACGTATTTTGCACATCTATGGCTAAAAGACAAACCCGAACTCGATCGTCACTTGCAGGCGGAATTCCCTGCTGTTTCGCCCATTGTTCAGCTTGTACTGCACGTTGTTGGTACGGAACTCGCCAAACAGAACCGACAGAAGCACGATCGAAGAATTCAGGAATCATAAAAAAGATCAACTCATCTTCTTCGATCGTAGAGGCATTTTCAAAAAACGGCTCAGTGAATCGCTAGCACGACCGGAGCATTATAGCTACGATCGACAACGGTTGTCGGCAATTCCTGGTGATATGCCCCGGATGGCAACACTCCACAGCCGCCATATTTCGCCATCACTCGCTGTTGGACATACACATCTTCGCCGCAGTGATTTTCCGGAAGATCTTTCCAGAAACCGAATCCACCGACATCCCGGAGCTTCTCAGTATTGTACATCACACAGCCACCAATCCAAGCTACTTTGTATTTTCGTGGCTGATCTGGGGTGATATTGTGCGATCGCTGAATGTGATACAAGTTTGCCGCATTATGCAGTTTCCAGCGCTCCCATTCCGGCATTCCAGGCTTGAGTTTTTCCGGTTGAACAGGAGTATCCCAAAACTCGATCGCTTGTTCATGGGGTCGGACATCTTGAGCAAAACTTAGCCCGATCAATCCACTGCCGACAAATCCGCAGTTTTCTTGTTCGATCGCAGTGACAAATTGCTCGATCACAAAGGGTTCGAGAATCAAATCATCATCAATAAACAGAACATAAGGCGCAGTCGCTTGATCGAGTAAGAACTGTCTCTGTTCCGCAAGTCCACGGCGGGGAAGATGATGATGGATTTGGACTTTGTGATGATGCGGTAGCTTCGCTGCACGTAGTGTTCGTAAGACTCGAATCGGAGTTTGAACTAGATTAGATGCGATCGTATTTGGATCATCAGTTTGATCTGAGATGATCACATTAAAGTCTTGAAAGGTCTGTGCAATCAGACTTGTTAGTGTCACTGCTAATGCAGAAGCACGATTGTAGGTAGGAATTAAAACATCAACTTTAGACATATAGCGTCCGATTTGAGTTGTAAGATACGGGAACGCCCCCAAACCCCCAATTCTGGGGGCTAAGATTCTTGTTCCCCCAAGCTTGGGGGCTAGGGGGCACGATCAATTTTGCCATTCACGACTAATTTAGGACTGCTATATCAATTAAAAAGGGTGTAAGTGAATCACACCCTCAACGAGTTAGTTTTACAATGCTGTCATCACGCGAACTAGCTCATCCGCGATATCAACCGATGCAACGCTCGAATGCTCGAACAGAACACCTGCAAGAAAGTAGATGTTATCTGAGTAAAATGCCTGCCCCTGATCCCGCAGCTTCGCAATCCAGTTTCTCACTTTTGGCTCAGAACTATAGCACCCAAATTGCAACGGTGTCACCATAAAATCCGAAACCGCATAATCTTGATCAGCAGCACATTCAAGCGTTCCTAAGGGGTTCGAGTAGCTTGACACTAACACCATCACACGCGGATAGTTCAGCGTTAATAGCTTATTCGTCAACGTTGCGCCATCAACTCCACCATGCAGCAACGGCATCCGAATCTGATTGTCTGGAGCAGGAATATATGGCGGATTTGCGATCAAACAATCTGCATCGGTCGGTGCTGCATCAAAGAAAGACTTGTTGTGCAACACATATCGATCGTGCAGATTGCACTTCTCGACCCTTGATTTCGCCACATCGTATGCAGATGGATTCAGTTCAAATCCATGAATCACATCATGACAGCGCGATCGAACCAATGAATTGATCACCGGACTACCATCCCCTGATCCGAATTCCACAATCAAGCGTGAGTCATCGCACTGTGAAAAAACCAATCGCTCCAAGCAATGTGAATAGAAATGTGACTCTTCAGGGCAGAAAAATACTTCGGTTTCTGCAACCGTTTGTGTCGGTCTAATTAATGTCCCAGTCAAGGTAATACCCTCTTGTACGATTCAAATCACAACAACAAAGGGCGGACACCATGACCGCCCCGAACTATCGACTACTCCAACACGATCGCAGGAAGCGACTCGGTTTCAACACCATGACGAATCATTGCCACGATCGCGGCTCCTGCTCGATCGCCCATGAGTTTTTCTTGGTCATATCCCAACAAAAGCTGCCATGCTTGCTGTGGATACATATCAACCAAAGGCAACGTCACGTTTTCGATCATCCAGCGTCCATGTCGCTCATCTTCTTTGATGTGCAAATCCCAATAGCCCATTGCACCTTCAGAGAGTTGAAGTCTCTGTGCCGCAGCAAGATAGTTCCGATACGCGGAAGGACCTGCGACTTCAAAGTAAGCTAATCCGCCGTTGTAGCGTAGAAAATGGCGCTTACATTCCGTCAGCAGGAAGTTATGATTTGTGGTTGCTAATGCTTCCCAAGGAACTAGATCAAAGTAAGCTTCAGGCTGAGTACTGAGGCTCAATTCCGTCATCATTTTCGCGAAGAAGGTGGAATGTTTCCGCGATAAACGACCGTTACCGTATTCTTCTAATAGCACCTTAGTTAAGGTTGCCTGAACTTCATTCGCAGCACCACCCAGAATTCGAGATAAACGGCTTGCTTCGACCAGTCCATCAAAAGAGGTGATAGCTAACAGATAGCGATAACCTTCAAACGGCATCTCTTCACGCAGATAGATTGCATCAGCCGATAGTTCAGGATCAAGATCCGCTTGATATCGATCGAGCAATGCCTGTTTGATGTCCACCGAATGATACGCTTCGGTGTCAATCTGTTTCAGTTCCCAAGCTTGCCAAGCAGCTTCGATTTCATTGCGTACCTTTTGTAAATAGGTCGATCGCTCATTGGTATAGTGCGTTAAATCGTCATACCAGAACAGGTTCAAGCGATTGATTCGATAGAGAATACGCTGCAAAAAAAGATGTGCTGCATCCGACCCTTGACCTTGATCATAAGCTTCTTTCATTGCAAAGCTTAGAGCTGTTTCAAAATATCGAATTTGTTCTTCAAAGTGATTCAGCCGTTGATCTAAATTCTCAGCTTCGATCAGGTCACTAAAGGTTTGTTCTGCCTTATAGTAAGGATTGCTCTTAACAATGGATTCGATTGCCTCTGGCATCAATCGGGCTTTCAGAGGAGCGACTAAACTACCGTGCATTTATCTTTCTGGGATGTCTCGATTTTCATCTCTATGCTCCTTTATCCAATCCTAAAGTTGCATCTACCCTAGAGAGAGATCGATAAGTCTTAAGGGGTAGTTTTACGACTGGGTGAACACCGTCTCTGGAAATCCCAATTTTGTTAACAGTTCATTCCAAAGTTCAATGCTCAAACTGCCACCTGATGCCTGATCGTGTCCGTGTCCGTAGCTTCCTTCTCCGGCTGAGATGTTTTGACTCCGCAAGAATTCGAGAACATTAACCGTATTCGATCGAGCCGCAAAGTTCACTCGTCCCGGCATGTAACCTTCATTTGCAGCAATTACTACTAACTTCGGTAATCTTCCCCGCCAACTTTGAGCAATCAAAGGATGAATTTGACAGGGTGAGTTCATTCGGAGCAAAGCAACATTGCCTGAAAAGATTGGAGCTGCTTTTCGAGCTTCATCGAGTGCAAGTTTCACTTCTTCTCTTGCCGATCGTAGTTGTTGTACATCGGCGCTTTCTGAATTCACTAATGCTTTCGGATTCGGATGATTCATCAAGGCGCGTGCTGCCACTTCAGGATCATAGTGTGAAGCCCGTCGAGACGCATTAATCAATGCAGTCGCTTCTTTGAGATATTTAGCGGTATACTTCCGTTTTGCAGTAGTTAACAGTTCAAAAGGAGCGCGATCGCCTAAATCGCTCAAAGTCCCGATTGCAGCAATCCAATCCAGATCGGAAATATCTGCGATCGTTTGCCCCAGTTCCCAAATGATCAGCGAAGTATTCGGAATCGGCTCCCAATTGTAAGCCGTGATCAATGTATCGCCATCAGGCACACCTTCAGGATGGTGATGATCAATGAAACAGGTTGGAATACCAGAAATGACAGGCTCAGAACGGCTGCCTAAGTCCATCACAAAGAGATAAGCAGGATTCGAGGATTGAATAATGGCGCGATTGTTTGGAGTCCAAGCATTTCTTTCTCGATCGGGAATCACGCGGTGAACTGAAGCAAATCCCGCCCGTTCAAATGCCCGTTGCCAAACGACTCCAGCCGTTACTCCATCCGCATCTGAATCATGAATGGCAACCATTCGAGAAGAATGCGATATCTGTGAAACAAACTGCTTAAAAGCCTGTATTGCAGCTTCTTGATTCGGTGTTCCAATGCTGGTATCAACTGTAAAAGCCATAATCTATGCCTTGCTGTGTATATCTCTCTTGCGCTTCGTTGTGGTCGGATTGCGCCTCCTAATCCCTCATTCTGAGGGACTTTGAGCCTAGAAAAATCTCTCCAATTTCAAGACGCTTTCCACCTTCAAAGTCCCCCAAATTTGGGGGATTTAGGGGGCATTAGCCGCTTTAAACGCAGCGAAAACGACTCGTGTATACTTGGTGGAATTGAGTCTGGGGTGAGTAAATCAACGAATCTAACAACTCTCAACTATACTGAAACCGCTTGCTCCATCAAATCCGAAGGTTCCTCATCCTGAGTTGATGGTGTGACCGCTTCAACCTGAATTTCCTCTTCTTTCTTCTCCTCAGTCTCCACAATCACAGGCGGCAACACATTCAAATCCGAATACCACCATTCCTCCTGTAGCTTCTGAATGGCAAACTCCTTCTGTTTTGCTTCAATCTCAATCCAAGGAGCTTGACGATAGCAACTCGGCATGATCGTAATGTAGTCACTATGCTTCTGATCCAAAAATGATTCTGCCCCATTAGAGATGTGAACCACTTGCCAGTCCGGATTCTCCCAAGTCGATCGAGCAATTTCAAACGCCCGAATCACGCTCTCATCCTCATAGCTCTCAACCTTTTCATGAATCACATGGTGATGAGCATCAAATAGATGTGGAACACCCGCAGCTTTGCAAACTTCAGCAATTTGCTCTGAGCCGTAAGTGTATTCATCATTTTCTAAGGTTAAGCGCGATCGAATATTGTCTGGCAAGTTCCGAATCGATTCGATCAATCGTTCTGCTCGATCTCCTTTCCCACCGTGAATGTTCATTAATGCCCAAGGCGATCGAGGTAATCCCAATAAATCAAAGATTCGAGCGTGCATCGTTAAAATCTTGATGCTATTTTCTATCACTTCTGGTCGATCCGAACTTAGCACTACGAATTGATCTGGATGCAAAACTAATCGAACATTAAGCTGTCTCGCTTGTTCTCCGATCAATCCCATTCCTTCCGCAAACTCATCTAAAATTGCGGCTCCCATCGGATCATCTGCAAACGGAAATAACCCTGAACCTAATCGATACAGTCTAATTTTATTTGCAGCGCAAAACTCGATCGCAACTCCCAATCGCCGCAGATTTTCCGCGTACAATTCGCGCAACAATCGTTCTTGTTCTGCTAAATCAAACTGTAATAATCGTTTGCGTGTAATCGTTTTGAATCGCACCGTTTTCGATGCAGAAATACACACCAATCCAAGTTCAGGCGTCATAAT
>JADEXW010000226.1 GCA_015206935.1 Pseudanabaenaceae cyanobacterium LEGE 13415
AAATTGAACGGACAAGACTTGTATCCAGGACAAGTGATCGCAATTCAAGGAAATCTCTACAAACCGAAGCCGAAGATGAATCCAGGCGGGTTTGATTTTCAAAAATATTTGGCGCAAGAAGGAAGTTTTGCAGGGTTAAAAGGGACAGCGATTAAATTGCTCGATACGAATCAGAAACCGAATTGGGGCTGGTGGATGCTTCAGAGGGACATTGTTCGATCGCAAGCGAAACAATTTGGAGAAGCAGAAGGAGCGCTGATTAGTGCAATGGTGATCGGCGGTCGAGTGGTTGATATTCCGTTTGATCTAAAGAATGCCTTTAGTAAGATTGGACTCTCTCATGCACTCGCAGCATCCGGATTCCAAGTGACATTAATTTTAGGGGTGTTATTAGCAGCAACTCGGAGACTTCCTAAAGCAGTACAGTTTGGAACGGGTGCAGCAGGGCTAATCATATTTATGGGGCTGACAGGAATGCAACCTGCGGTATTTCGAGCCGTCGTGATGGGGTTTGCAGTACTGCTTGGAGTCTGGTTTGAAAGACGAGTTAAGCCGTTAAATTCATTGTTAATTACCGCAATTATCTTGCTTGTTGTAAATCCATTGTGGATTTGGAATTTAGGGTTTCAATTTAGCTTTTTAGCAACGTTGGGATTGTTGGTAACGGTTCCTGCAATTACAAAACGGCTCGATTGGTTGCCGACTATTGTTGTTCCCGCAATCGCGGTTCCAATCGCCGCTTTAATCTGGACATTACCCCTACAGCTTTTTGCATTTGGAATGGTTTCACCTTATTGCATTCCGGCAAACATTGCATCAACGTTATTGATTTCAATGATTAGTATTGGCGGAATTATTAATGCTGGATTGAATTTGATTTCTCCAGCGATCGCGAATTTTACAACACCGTTTTTGCACTATCCAACCTATGTGTTAATTGAAGGGGTTAAATCTATTTGTCAACTGCCGGGAAACTCGATCGCAGTTGGCACAATTTCACTCATTTTAATGCTCGTTTTATATGGATTAATTTGTACTCCTTGGATATTGCCTCGATTCCAACGGCAATGGTGGGTATTTCTCTTAATTGGAATCAATTTAGTATTTATTCCAGCTTGGTATGTACGATCGAACCTTTTACAAGTTACTGCGTTGTCCGTGGATCGAACTCCGGTCATGATCATTCAAGATCATGGACGAATCGGATTAATTAATAGCGGCGATGTCGATGCAGTACGCTTCACCGTTTTGCCGTTTTTGCAGAAAGAAGGAGTGAATCAAATTGATTGGGCAGTTGCAGTTTCTCCTTCGGACGGATGGGCGACGTTATTGGAAGAAATGCCGATTCGATCGCTCTATGATTTTTCGAGCAAGAAAGAGACAGCGATTTCATTAGAAGCAGTTCAAGAACTGACAGCGCAGAAAGGAAAGCATTTACCGATCGCAGCAAGACAAACGATTAAAACAGGCTCGATCGAGATTCAATCCCTCAGCATTGAGCCAACGATCTTACAGCTTAGAATGGGTCAGCAGCATTGGTTGTGGTTGAAAGACGTGCCGAACAGGCATCAACGATTGGCATTAGACAGGAATTTGAGCAGGAAGGAAATTCTTTGGTGGTCGGGACGGAAATTACATCCAAAGTTATTGGAGCAAATGCAGCCGAAAATTGCGATCGCATCTTCTAGAAGCATCCATCCCGAAACTCTAAAACAGTTGCAGCTTCGTCAAGTTCAAACCTATGAAACTGAGAGGAATGGAGGATTGCAATGGTCGAAAAATCAGGGATTTAGAACAACTTTGGCGGAAGATGAGTCGGAAGAGGCATTCCTGTAGTATATTGATTGAACGTATGCACCTGGAGAGGTGGCAGAGCGGTTGAATGCGGCGCACTCGAAATGCGTTTTGGGGCAACTCAACGGGGGTTCGAATCCCCCCCTCTCCGTTCCTAAATCTGAGTTGTTTTCACCATCTTTTGCCAACGGTGCAAGATGACGCGATCGTATGGCTTCCAAAACTTCGACTCTAGCGGATTGGATGGCTGTACTTCGATCACCGTCTCTGGAAGATGAGAACGCTTTGATGTGGGTTGCTTCGGACTCTCTTTGAGAAACGGTTTGGTTAACGTTTTCGCGATCGCAACCAGTGTAACTTTATAAATTCCAGGACGAAGCAACAGCGCATAATCGCCTTTCAAGCTATAAAAAATCCAACGAAACATTAGCGCATAATCACCTGCAAGATAACTTTTACTCAGTAGATTATTGTAAAAAACCGTATTTGCCCAACAACGAATTGAAGGTGATAACTCTGGATGACGTTGGTAAATTCGCGACATAATCAACTCATAGAAATGCGACATTGTGACACACTTCGTAGACATACTGCCGCTATATTGGCGATAACCAATGAGATATTCGGGAACGATCGCAAATCGATATTGTTCGGCAATTCGGACATAGAGATCCCAATCTTCACAGGTTTTTAGCTCAGTATTGTAGTTACCGACAGCATCAATACAACTGCGACGAAACATTGCAGTACTGGCGTTATCAAGAAAGTTATAGAACACAAGAATCGCTAAAACATTTCCTTCAGCCGCACCCAATTGTCCGAATGGCGAATAGGCTCTAATCTTTCCTGATTCGGTTAGATACATTGACCAAGAATAAACTAAACCAACCGATTCATCAGATGCTTCTAAACGTTGGACGTGCTTCTCTAAACGTTTCGGATACCAAACATCATCGGCATCGATCGGGGCAATATATTTCCCGGAAGATTGTTGAATCGCCAAATTTCGAGAAGCTGCGACCCCAAAGTTTTCTTGTTGAATCAATCGGAATCGATCGTCATTCTGGGAATACGATCGCACAATTTCCGCAGTTCGATCGCTTGAGCCATCATCGACAACGATCACTTCAAAGTATGGATAAGTCTGCGCCTGGATTGAATCAAGAGCATCCGAAATAAACGCTTCGGCATTGTAAGCAGCAATTACTACCGAAACCAGCGGACTAGAACTCATTCAATCCCCCATTCAACGCACTGTGCATCCTTCGATCGAAATTTATCACTTTATTACTTTCTTCTACAGGAACAAAATTAGTCCGTCATACTTCTAACAAGAGAAAGAGAGCGTATCTACTATAAGGAGCAGGAGACCGAAGGATAAAAACGCTACGTTGAGATAAAGAATTCAGGGAAAATCGTCATGGATTTAGAATCAAGATCACGGCGCAATTTCACGTACATGATGTGGATGGTTGGAACTGCTTTTATTCCAGTAGGATTGAGTTTTGAGACCGGAAGTTTCTTACAGTTTCTATTCCTTGGAATCGGAATCACACTATTTCTAATGGGGCATTTGATGTTTCGGAGCGCTTGGAAAAACTAAGGCTTCTTTGGCAGTATTTTTTCTAACGCTTGAAACCAACGAGTTGCCATTTTTTGTTCACCTGATTCATTCGGGTGCAATCCATCGTAGGTATCTTGTTTCACATCAAATCCGTTGAACTGGTCAACTAGAATCACTGGACTTTCTTGAGTGTTAATCGATCGAGAAAATGTCGCAATTTGCTGATTGAACTGCTGCGTTAATGCTTCGCCGCTTGAGGACGGAATCAATTGAGCAATTAAGATTTTTAAGCGTGGATTTCGTTGCCGCATGGTTTGGATCAGTTTTTGCAATTCAGCGATCGTGCTTTCAAAACTCTGTCCACCCAAGATATCGTTCGTTCCGAGATGAATCAGCACAATGTCTGGTTTTGCCTCTTGTGTCCAACGATCAATCTGTGCCAAAACTTCATCTACTCGCCATCCCCAATGTCCTTCGTGGTCTTGGTCAAAATCAGAACTTGGAGCATTGCCCAAGTAATTTGATTTCGTTGAACCGACAAAATTGACTTCATATCCTGCGGCTCGAAGTTTGAGCCAGAGTGGACGACGATAACTATTGTGATTGCGATCGGCTTGCGTGATCGAATCTCCTAACGGCATGATTCGCGTCCCCGTTGGAGTGCCATCAACCGATGCAACAGGGGTACATCCTGTCATTAGCATCACACTGGTAATCGCACTCCAAAAGACTCGTTTCATTTTCTAAGCCGCTTTCGATTTGGGTTTGAGGAAATTCGTGAATCGTCGCCAATTCGCACGAACCACTTTCCATTGTGCGATCGTATGCAGCACAATAAACGCCAAAAATGTATAAGACAGCCAGAAATGAGCGCTTCGACCGATTTCGACCATTTCCCGATTCTGCGGAAACAGATCCGGCAAAACGATTCCGAAGAATTTCACGTTATTCGGGCGAAACGAATTTGAGAGTAGAAACCCGGTAATCGGAACCGCCCACATAAACACATACAAACTGGTGTGCAAAGCAACTGTTTTGAACCAGGCAGCAGTGAACTTCGGAAAGCGCTTTGTATATTTTTTCCACCACACCTGCAAAAGTAGAAAAATCCGCCAGGTGAGAAGCGCCATCGTGAGAACGCCGATCGATTTATGAAAGTCGTAGAGCGAAGCCCGGTACGAAACAGATCGATCAAGTTGTGACATGAAAGTTCCGGTCAGGAATAGAACCAGATACGCCCAACTCATCCACCAATGCACAGACATTAACTGCTTGAAAGCGCTATTCAATCTAGGTTTGAGCGCATGAACGATAGTCACGGTATTTCTCTCAAATCTAAAACTTTTGTTAAGTTTAGACGCAGGAGATTAAGTTTGTGTTGCAAACGAATAAAGTTCTCGATACACCTCTGCTAGATCATTGAGTTGATAATGCGCGTTTAACCCGCTCGGATTCGGTAACACCCAAATCGTAGTATCGAATAACGGCTTTTCTTGCAGTCCCATTCGTGCCTTTGGTTGCCTAAACGCGGTTCGATACGCGCTCACTCCCAAGACAGCTAGGAATTTAGGCTGATAGTGTTCGATTTTTTCTGCCAGTGCTTGATGCCCGATCGATAAATCTTCATCAGTCAACTCATCGGCTCGTGCGGTCGCTCGTGCAGCCAAATTCGTTAAACCGAAACCTCGATCGAGCAATGTCCGATCTTCAAACGGAGATAACAATCGTTCTGTAAATCCAGCCAGATGAATCGCTTTCCAGAATCGATTTCCTGGACGGGCGAAATGATGCCCAACCGCAGCACTATAAAGACTGGGATTAATGCCGCTAAACAGAATTTTCAGATTCGGAGCAATCACATCTGGCAAGGTTGTATTGTAAGCAGCGAGGACTTCTGCTCTAGTCGGTTTATAAATCGAAGTCATTCGAGATTTTTTTCACGGCTTCTCTATCCTAAGCATCAAATCTCAATGCCCGTTCTCGAACTTCCTCATTGAATTTGCCACGATTTACGCTTGACCTCTTCTCTATCATTTGCCAAACAAAAACCGAACCTCCTCTGGAAAGGAAATGATTAGGATCAAAATATTCGTTAACGTAGAAACGGAAGTTTCATACTGAAAGTCCAAACTCACCTGTGTAGATTAGACTGAGAACGAAGGTGTAAATCAACCTCACAATCTGTAATCGTTAAGGTGGTATGAATCGAGTGGATAACCCGGCTCCTAACAGAAAAACCCGTCAGAAAGACGAAAACCCCTGGGTAGAAGGGCTAAAAACAATTGCGTTAAGTGCCGTTCTAGCGCTTGGGATTCGGCATTTCGTTGCGGAAGCCCGTTACATTCCGTCTGGTTCAATGGAGCCAACGTTACAGGTGAACGATCGACTCATCATTGACAAAATCAGTTATCGCTTTAACAATCCTGAACGCGGTGATATTGTTGTTTTCTCTCCAACCGCAGCTTTAGAAAGACAGAATTTTCATGATGCCTTTATTAAGCGTGTAATCGGTTTGCCGGGTGATAAAGTTCAGGTTAGAGGCGGTCGCGTCTATATTAACGACCAGCCGCTGCGTGAGGATTATATCGGCAAGGAAAAAGCCCCTCAATATGAATGGGGCCCGCAAGTCGTTCCACCCGATTCTTATCTCGTCCTCGGTGACAATCGCAACAATAGCTACGACAGCCACTATTGGGGATTTGTCCCTCGCGATAAAATCATCGGTCGTGCGATCGTACGGTTTTGGCCCCCCAACCGAGTTGGCGAAATTGCACCCGATCCCCAGTTTTAGGGACACCAAGCTTCCAAAACTCGTCCAGAAATCGACTGATTAAACCAAGCAGTGTTGGTGGACAGCGATCGTAGATTTGCTCGATCGACTGTCCATTTTTCATGGGGATCAAACAAGATTAAATCGCTCGGCTGATTGGGTGCGATTACATTCAAATTCCGCCCCAAACATTGAGCCGGACGAACCGTAAGACTCCGCCACAATTCCAAGGGTGACAACCGACCCGATTCGACTAAGTTCGACCAAAGTAACGGCAGTGCGAGTTCAAGCCCGATCGCGCCTGGAGGAGCTTCTCCAAAGGCAACCGTTTTTTCTTCGTAGGTGTAGGGACTATGATCCACCGCAATCGAATCAATTACACCTTCTTGCACCGCCTGGATCAGTGCTTCTCGATCGCTGAAATTTCCCAACGGTGGTTCAAGTCGCAAACTCGGATCATATGACTGCACTGAATCCGTACTCAATAACAAGTGCAACCAAGTTGTACTCGCTGTGATCGAAACGCCGCGCGATTTTGCCGATCGAATCAGTTCCACACCTCGCGCGGTAGAAATTCTCATCAAATGAACTGGAGTCCGAATCTCTTCAATACATTCAAGCAATGCAGCAAGTGGCGCGGATTCCGCCATGACCGGAACTCCAGGCAGTCCAAATCGCATCGAATTCGCGCCTTCTCGAATTACGCCTTTTCCGGCTAATCCAGGATCACAAGCCCAAAGCGCGATCGGTTTTCTCATCGGTTGCACGTATTCCAACAGTCGCCGCACAAGGGTCAAATTTGCGATCGCTTTCCCATCGGTAAACCCGATCACATTCTCGGCAAGTTCCGCCAATTCGGTCATCTGTTGTCCGTCTGTGTTCAGCGTTAATGCTCCCCAGCAATTCAAGCGCGGGAATTTCGATCGAATCTGAGTCACGATCGCAGCATGATCGATCGCGGGATTTGTATCAGGCAATAGATTTAAGCGAGTAAATCCACCTGCGATCGCTGCTTCTTGCAATGATTTCAATGTTTCGCGTTCTTCAAATCCTGGTTCGCCGCTGTGACTGTATAGATCGATCAAACCTGGTGCAAGAATGCAGCCCGAACACGATCGACGTTCTGCCGATTCTGGAATCTCTGACGGCTCGAATGCACGAATAATGCCATCTTCCAACAAAATATCAGTGACGCGATCGACATTGGCAACCGGATCAAGGAATCGGACTTGCTGAAGCAAAACAAACATGATTTTCAGACTGTGAGGAACCAGCGATCGAGACTTGCCCGATCCCCGTTTTATATTCAAATACGTTTTGGTGCTTTACCTCACAGTTTCAGATTTGTTTTAAGTTGCCATCGGATTCAACCAGCGCAAGATGGTCTTTTCCACCTGCCGCAACTCGCGATAAATCTCTTGTCTCATCCATTGCCCGATCGCATCGATCGGCGTGAACGATGATCCAACCTGCCATTTCATATCAGATCCCAGCGGCGTTACATGCGTTCCCTTTAAGCGATGCGTCGTAATCATTCCGGGATAAATATCCTCAAGCAGTTGCGCCAACGGGAGGGATTGATCGATCGAATCATCCGCGAATTTGATAATCAGATTGCGTCGAATTGAATAGCGATCGCGAATAATTTCCTTCGTCTCGCTGGGTGAAGGCGCAAATTCTACTGAGAATCCTTGCGGCTTGAGGAATTGCGAAAATTGTTCAACAAATGGAACCGCTTCTTTTGCTGCATAATTATTGAACGAGATAAAAATATTTCCTGCCCTTTCCACCGCGAACAAACTGCCGATCAATAAATGCAGCTTACAGCCCATACTGTGACCCATTCCGTAAATCGGCAGGTAACGAACTGAAATTTGAGAGCGAATTCCTTGAAGCGCTCTGTCAAAACT
>JADEXW010000891.1 GCA_015206935.1 Pseudanabaenaceae cyanobacterium LEGE 13415
CACTTCCCCTTGAGAGACAGATAAACTGACACGATTTACAATTTGGCGATCGCCGAACGATTTATGGATATTGTCTAAAACGATTCTCAAAACCCGCTCCTAGAACCTATCTGAGATAAAGAGGGGACGTAACTAGCGATTGGTCGATTGCTGAAGTTGAGGTTTCGGACTAAACGGAGATGGATTCGCGGGTGTGGGAGTAGTGGGTGCAGGTGGCGCTTCGATCAGATAAATCGCTTCGACCTGTCGATTCGGCTGTGGCAGCGCGACAAATCGCCCTTCATCCACTAAATAAGTGATCGTTTCCCCTCGCAAACTGTTACCGTTTTGCAGGACGTAGACATCTCCCGATAGAACGATTCGCCGTTCGTTGCTGTAATAAATCGCTTGAGCGGAAGTCGCCTGAATTTGACGAGCAGGATAATTGATTTGAACGTTGCCTTTTGCAACTACAACTCCAGTTCTAGCGTTGGCTTCAGTGCTATTCGCTCGGAGTGTTAGTGGAGAAGCGGCAGGTGCTTGAGCAATGGAATTACTGCCAGTTGCTAGGATTGTGGCAGCAACGGCAGGAAGGAGAAGAAGCGATCGAAGACGAAACATAGCGGAGACTGTGTGAGTGAGAATGAACAAGATCGCAATAACACCGAATATATCATTACAGAAAGTTAATCGAGTCGATCGATGGTTTCTTTGAATATTCAGCGTACAGTTCTAGTGTGCTGAATTCCGAGACGAATGACCAGTATCACAAGTTTCAGATATCACTCTCTTCAATCTGAAGTTGCAATTTTCTGGATGATTGGTGGATGGAGAAATATTCGATCGTCTAATTCGGTCGGAGATAATACGATTTGAGAAACGCGATCGGCTCCGATCGTTTGAACTTGACCCAGAAGTTCAGCAGTTTCATCGATCAACTGTTCAACATTAATTCCGCCGTAATCGGGCTGATAGTCGTTCAGTCGATTGAGTCCTTCTCCCATCAAGATCACGGCTCCACGCCAATTGTGATTTCCCAAGTGATACAAACCAACTGCGATTTGTAGAATCCCCTGATAAAACTTTTTGTCGAACACGGGAGCTTCGATCCAAATCGCTTCTAAGGTGTCATGACACGCATAGAATTCGCCTTGATTGAACTGATCCACACCTTGCCAGAATTCTTCTGGAACTTCTGTGTCCATAGTGTCTCACACATCAAAATATTGCTGAGACCATATTCTCTGAAAATAGCCCCAGCAATCATCCGCCCTCAGAAAATCACGTCTCAAAATAGCTTTGCCAAGTCTCCAGCCATTTTTCAGCTTCAGGTGTGTTCTCTAACGGGAATTGCGGCAGAAAATCCTTGTCATCGATCGGCAGGTAAGGACCTTCTTTCAGTTCAAACATGATTGAATCAGGTTCGATCGCAATCAAAGTATGATACATCCCTTCACCCAGTTCAATCCCGCGTGTCATCCCCGTTGCGCTAATTTTCTCAGTCCGAATCACTTCCCCCGCTTCATTCAAAATTAAAATCCCGATCGCGCCTTTCAACACGAGAAAAAATTCAAATCCATCCGCATCCTCCGGGCGCACATGCCGATGAGGACGGACATAAGTTCCAGGCTGCAACACATTCAAAAACCGCTGAACTCGATCGCTGTGTTCATGAAAGTTGTAGTTCTTCCGGTGTCGCGGACTCGATCGAGCTTGTTCAGCAATAGACTCCATCAACGGCTGGGTCAGACATTTAATCGGTAACTGATTCATAGGGCAAATAGAATTAAGT
>JADEXW010000892.1 GCA_015206935.1 Pseudanabaenaceae cyanobacterium LEGE 13415
ATCCTTAACTTCTTAATTTCCGAATTTGTCGCGTCTCTTCTATAATGCCTTCAACATCTTCTTCGCTCAAGCGTTTCACATAATTCACTTTGATTTCTTCTAACAAGTCGATCGCTAACCCTTGAATCTTCTGAAGCGATCGCTGTTGCTGCAATTCGGTTGCCAAATTCTGACCAAAACTTTTCACAAGCTTACTTGCTAATTCAGCCCCCGCTTTATCATTGAGCGCCAGTACGATCGCGTCATAAAACCCACTTGTTACTTCAGTCACTAATCTTTCATTGATCTGTCTTGGCAAATCCCCTACTAATGGCATTGATTTTAAGCCTTGATAAGCAGGCGATTGACTTAAAACAGTCTCGATACTATGTCGTAATAAAGCTTCTAAATCCGGTCTAACTTTCGGTAAAACTTGATAGACCGTCGTTTGCAAAATGTGAGTTGTTAATTCTTGAACTTCATCGCGTTGATTCAGGTCAATGTAAGGGCGGTTAATCGATTGAATTAGCCAGCGGGAAAGTTCACCGCGCTCGATCGACGATTGCATTCGATCGATGACCTGAATCACGACCACTTCTGCCATGTCTTCGGAAATATTGGCGACAAAACCTTGACTCGCTTGCTGGCGAATGTGACTCAGATCCACAATTCGAGCCTGATCGAGTCGCACGATCGTAGGAATGATCCGCAACCAGCGCCAAAACGGTAAGAGCAAAAATACGTCATACCACCGCCACAGAGCCGCATCGATCCAGCTTAAACTTTTGTAGCGGCGACTGAGATAAAACGTTCGGGCTAAGAACTCTAGAGCAAAAATTGCAATAAACGGCGCATCAATTAACCAAAACCAATCGACAAATTCACCATTCTCACCAATCGATCGATAATAGTTCGAGGCAATCAGCGGACGAATCTCACGATTGAAAAATTCCAGTTCGTTATTGACTCCTCGTTGCGTTAGAAATCCTGTACTCCAAAATGTATTAAAGGCTTGTTTTGCAGATTCTCGTCTCCGATGCTGGAAAATATGCTCTCGCATTCGATTTTTGATTTTCTCCAGCGTTCCACTTTTATTTGCGCCTGCAAACGGGTTCGTATCCACAATTTCTGCACTACGATCGCGCAATTCTTGTAATCTTGCCTGCACTTGCGAACTTTGCAATCCGGTTTGCTGAAGTTCCTGCTGCAATAAATCTACAGTATCCAAATAAGCGCCCGTATCGCGATGTGGCTCAATGCCTTTGACGCGATCGTACACTCGCGTTAATTCTGGAAAATTCCGAAACCAAAAATCCCGCCACGGCACATACGAACTATCAAACGCAACCAATCCCAAATTTGTCACGGCTAAAAGCGCCATTACTCTTTCAAATAAAAGATTGCGACGCAGGGGAGAACGGGACGGAGACGATCGCATACATTTCAAACCAGCCTTAACTCTCTGATTCTAGTCTCGATCGCCAATCAATGGCTTTACGCTGATGAAGGAAGCAGTTTCTCCGTGGAAATACTCCGGTTGCTTCTTGGAATCACTTGATATAGATTTCAATGTTCTAAAGGAAGTCCGCACCTTGAACCCCTTAAAAATGCTGGAGAAAAGTAGAGCAACCTGATTAAAACGGCTCTGAGTAGAGATAATCTGTTTCGGTTTCTGTACAGAGAATAAGGCATCCTCAATAGAGAAGCCAGTATTATTACGGGTATTTTATATTTCCTTTATCAGCTAATTAGGAGGCTACTGAATTTTGGAGGCGATAATCAGTGCGATCGC
>JADEXW010000227.1 GCA_015206935.1 Pseudanabaenaceae cyanobacterium LEGE 13415
CACTCAGCCATGTTTGCACCTCAGTTCTCATTTGTAGCAATGCACCTGGATGACTCAGCATCGACCACCACCCCCAAAATGTTCGCAACATTTCTAGGGTTCCCAAAATCTACAACTGTAGTACTAGAACAGGCGGGACTAGAGAATGAGATTCACGCGCTGATGGCAATGAGCGATGAGCGGGGGCGGAATGCTTGGTTTGAAGCGTGCGATCGAATTGGTCAGCCTGCGATTTTTGTGCAGGATGTGAAGCGAGGGTGGGAGATTGCGGAGCGGAGTTATGAGGAGGATCGGACGAAAGCGATCGTCTTACAGTGTCGGTATGCGTTGATCACATCGACGCTGAATAGCTTGGTGGAAAATTTGCCGATCGGCATGATGGCGGAGTTTGTAAAACGCAAGTATTGGAGTCCAGAACAAGCATGGGCGTATGTA
This sequence comes from Pseudanabaenaceae cyanobacterium LEGE 13415, assembly GCA_015206935.1. Classification (GTDB taxonomy): domain Bacteria; phylum Cyanobacteriota; class Cyanobacteriia; order Leptolyngbyales; family Leptolyngbyaceae; genus Leptolyngbya. The sequence goes on from JADEXW010000227.1 coordinate 436, forward strand.
GAGCAGATGCAGCACGAAGAAAATATTGCTGAATCGATTGAGGCACTCGCTCCGTATTTACCTAAATCTATTATGAATCTTGCAGTTGTGAAGGCACGATCAATTGAAGATGAGTTCTGCCAAGCACAAGTACTGATTACTATATCTAAAATTGATCCAGAACATTTCTCGGAGGCTTTGAAAGTAGCACGATCAATTCAAAACCCAGTTAACCGAGCTTCGATTTTGAGTAATTTGGCTGAGATTGGAGCATTGTGCTTATCTGAAGCATTGGAAGTAGCACAATCAATTCAGAACGATATTGATTACGCAGACGCACTAGCCACTATAGCTAGCATAGACAATAACTATCTATCTGAAACAGCTAAGGTAGCACGAGTAATTCAGAATGAGGGCAGCCGTGCTGATATTCTAACTACTTTAGCTGAGATTGATATTAGGTATTCAATCGAAGCAATTGATGCATCACGGTTGATCCAACATGATTTTGTTCGCGCAAGGACGATTGCTACACTAGCTAAAGTTGACAAAAAATATTTTCATGAGGCATTGAAAGAAGCGCGTTCACTGCAAGATCAATTTAGCAAGGCAAAAACATTGTGCATTTTAGCTGAGATTGATAGCACATACTTCTCTGAAGCACTGGAAGCAGTGCTAACAGTTCAAGATCAGTATTGGCAACAGATAATTCTCTCTGATGTGCTGGTTCAAATCGCCTCCTCTCCAGAACTATTTCAGACTCCGAAAGTAATGGAGGCAATAGAGGTAGTTAATAGCCTGTCAGGTCGAGCACAAATTTTGAGCGCTTTAACTCAGATGGAAGGTGCAAATTTTGCACATCTGTTAGCTAACGCTAGGCTGATTTTCGATGAGATTAGTCGAGCTAGAACATTGGTTAATCTGGCAAAGATAGATCTTGCCTATTTTTCTGAAGCTCTAGAAACAACATGTTCTATTCAAGATGAATCAAATCGTGCACAATTACTGATTGCTATAGCTGAGATTGATGATTTATACCTTTCTGAAGCCGCAGAAACGGTGTACTCTATTCAGGACGAGATAAATAGGACAAGAGCATTAATTGATCTTGCTAAAATAGACAGAACTTATTTTTCTGACGCATTAAATAGAGCACGATCAATTCAAGACGGATTCAGCCGTGCTAGTATTTTGGGAGCTTTAGCCAAGATTGACAACACTTGCTTCGCGGAAGCACTTGAAACAATTCAGGTTATGTCCAGTAAGCTGAGCCAGATCCTTGCAATAGCTGACTTAGCCGAAGCCGCCCCAAAGCGCCTTCCGGAATTGGAGCAAGCACTACAAACACTACAGCTAGACCAAAATGTATACGTTCAGACATTAGCATTAGGGCTTTTGGCTCAAATCGACCCAGCCTACATTCCAACGGCATCAGAGATGATGCAGAAGCTTCATAATCCTGACCGTGCATCTGTACTTTGCAAATTAGCTCAATTCAACTCAAATTATTTTACTAAAGCATTAGCAGCAACACGAATACCGCAGGATGAATACGGTTGTGCATCTGCGTTGTGTGATTTAGCGCTAAGTCTGCCTAATTTTTTAGTGTCTCAAGCTCTTGATATCATTAATTGTATGAATCAAGTGTTAGCTCAGGCTCAAGCTCTTAGTGCTTATCTTCCCCGTTTTTCCCTTACTACTCTTTCATCTAACGACTGGCAATCCTATCTCCACCTTCTCGCTCACCGCACTCGCGCCGACCTCATGCAAGACTTCGCCACACTGTATCCCGCGATCGTTCATCTCGGCGGAAAAGAAGCCGTTCGAGGCATGGTCGATGCCATGCGAGAAGTGTGCAGCCAATGGAAATAATTTTGAATTGAACCAATCCGTTAAACTAGAAGGTGACCTGTTGCGATCGCTCCAGTCATGCCACTTGAAGAACTCGAAAAACAACTTCTCAGTCTCAGTCCCATTGATCGGCTTCGCATCATTCAGTCGGTTATTCAAAGCCTGATTCCAAATATTACCAATGAACTTTCCCAGGGCGCTGAAACTCTGAATTGCGATGCGAATGGCATACACTCACGTGATCGTAGTCCCAACCATCCCTTACGTAGTCTCCCTCTGACAATTTCTCCTGATTTTGATGAGCCAATGACCGAGTTGTGGGATGCTTTAGAACAATGATTTTGCTTGATACTCACACTTGGCTTTGGTGGCTCCATACTCCAGAACAGCTATCCAATCGCGCTCGAAATTCAATCACACTCAACGAAAATCAAGACGCGATTCTTGTTTCTACTATTTCGGTTTGGGAAGTTGCAGTCAAGCATAGTGCTGGTAAATTGCTGTTGCCTCTTCCCATAAACGAATGGTTTGCCCTTGCAAAAACTCGACCCGGAATCACGATCGAACCTCTCAATCCATTGGATACAATTGAAAGTACTCAACTACCGAATGAGTTTCATAAAGATCCTGCCGATCGAATTCTGGTCGCGATCGCACGTCGTTATGATATTGAACTTGTCACCTGCGATCATAAAATTCTCAAATACCCGTATGTGAAAACCATCTGGTAGCCCATCCTCAATAATGCTGCATTTTACGATCGCCTATCTCGGCGGAAAAGAAGCTGTCAGAGGCATGGTTGACGCAATGCGAGAAGTCTGTCAGCAGTGGAAATGAGCCAGTTAGAGAATTTTCAAGTGCAGTAAAGTGCTGAACTTAACTCTAAACGAAGACCCCTGCCATTGCTCGAATTTGAGCAGCCCAGGTCTGTGTTAAGTCAGAAAGAGCAACACGACTGTCCTGATTTGCCCAAGTGTTCTCCCAGTGCAAATGCCAGCGCGACAACTGCCGCTGCATCTGGGCAAGTTCATAAGCAGTCTCCACATCTAAATCGATCGCCGTGAGTTCCAGGTATCCTTTACTGATCTGGAGTCGTGCTAGCACCGCTTCCACCTGCGTTTCATCCTGACTCAGCACTGCCATGTCCTCAAAGGTCTGAGCCAATTGTTCTAGACGCACCGACAACCGTTGACACCGAAAGGCGGTTTCCTCCGCAGACCAGTGGTTCATATGCCTCCTAATAAATGGTGGATGATCGATTGAACTCGTTCCCGAACCTTCGGATCTAGGATTTGCATCGAGCAATTCTGGTGAGGACGTAAATTGACCATCGACTCGTAAAACACTTCCTGCGAAGACCCAATCCAGCTAGCACCCCAAATGTCGATCTGCTGACTGCCGGATTCGAGCAACACAGTCTCGCAGTCCGAGTGCATCTCACCGCCGCCTGCTAAGACATGACGACGAAGATCGACCGCCGTTTTGATGTAGAAACGATGAGCTTGCAGCATTTCTGCGATTTGTTGCGGGGTTGCAGGGTCTTGTAGGACGTGGATGATCAATTAGGCAATCTGGGTCGGCGGTTTTCTTTATCGTATTGTACGATCGCCATCTCTCGCGCTCACTTTGGGAAGCAAAAAATCATTTTGGTCAAACTTCGATCCAGGTTGCGACTCCTGCCTGATTGGTGATCGTCTCACAAAATCATCCAAGCTATGGCGTGATTTAGCCTTCGATCGCGTAAGCCGAGTTCAGTTGACGAATCGAGGGCGGATGCAGTCCTAACACAATTTGCGATTTGGGAATACCGCGACTGAAGAGCACTTCTCCAATATCCAGGTCGCTCTGATTGTGCTGAATCCACACTTTTCCTTCAATAATTTCAAGATGAATCATGGGATGAAACACTCGTTTCTCGCCCGCAGTCCATCCCTGACACAACAGTTGATAGCGATCGCTTTGTCGATCGAACACGGGCACAACCTGTAAAGTCCGTGGCATCAGGTTTTTTGGAATCGCTTCCATCAAGACATCCATCACGGCTTGCTGGCACATCTCATGGGCAACCATCGGTTGATCTGGTGTGAGTGTTACAGCGGATTGGGATTCCATCGAACAATCTCCTGGTGCAAAGGATCGATAGTCACTAGGTTAACTTGATGCAGCGCCAGACTGTCTTGGAAGAAGGGCTGGATTAAATAATTTATATAAATGGCTTCAGGAATCGCTAAATAGGGCATTCGCTCGATACTCAAGTAGCTCAGTGCCATCCGGTAATGCAGATATTGCCCAACCGCTTGGTGAAAGTCATACGTCACACTCGGATTACTAAAGCTTTTGACTTCTACGGCAATTTTGAAATTTCCCTGGTCAGCGCCGATCAGTTTATCTGCAACGATGTCCAAATTTAGATCGGTTCCAGCATAATCCAGAGTAAGAGGTTGGATGTTAATCCAATTGTCTTTGACGAGGGCGATTTCAACGATGTCATGCAGTTTGTCTTTTGCCATGAGAAGCGAATTTCTAAAGGTTCCAATATTCCACGATGAAGCGCTCAATTCTGACTTTTCGATCTGCAACAAAACGAAGCGCCAGTTGCGTGATGGAGAGAAAAGCAGCTTATGTCGTCTGGTTCTCCACCTATAGTACAGGTATCCTCAAGCCATACTTGTTTATCTTCTGCACCAAGGCGCGCTACTACAGTTCAACTTCTGCCGTGTGAGACTGTCTCGATCGCGCCTTGCGTGAATGCCATTAGGAGTCGCTCGCTTCATCGGACTAGACCAACACTAACTCTACGTTCGGATGTTTACCCATCCGTTCCACAATCGAGTCATAGACAGTCGGTCCCTGTTTTCGTAGCGCTGCTCGTAATGCCCAAGCCGTCTTAATCAGGACGGTAGGATGACAATCTCGCAACCGTTGCGTCAGGTGAGCAACGGTCTCTGGATAGCCGAGCGCAGTGCGGACAAAGTCCGCATTGCACCAAACCAATCGAAACGTTGGCGGTAGGAGTCCGTAGTTGCCAGATAGAATTTCGTCAAGGTCATCAAGACTCTCGCCCCAAGGTTGCCCATCTAACAGAACCTGACCAATCTCGCTGTAGAACAGTTCAAGGGTCGTGGTACGACAACCATCCAGAATATACTCAAGTTTCACAGCTTCTCGATCAATAGCGTTATGGGGTTCGATCGCAGCATAGCGAAATTTCGACGACTTGTGCGAATCAGAAGATAATCTGTGGTCATCGGTGCGATTGCATCAAAATGTTGGACGATCGGGGTGATGACAGACTGAGGAAATGATCGGATGACATGGCGTACAAGCTTGGGTGAGCGAGTTCTTGAAGGAGTCGAAGCAGAATTATACTTAGCGGCGATGCAAGATGCGGTCACAGCTTTGCAAGGGGCACTCGATTTGGAGGAACTAGAAGTGATGAGCGGCGATGCCACATTTGACTTTGCCACCCCTGAGCAGAAGATCGTCCTGCTTCACGCTTGTTTGGCGGCTCTGCTCAAACCAGAAATTGAGCCGCCCAGTTTGACAAACACGATCGAGGCAGCAGCCTATTTCCCGTTTGCTTTTCTGCGGGTGCGATTGGAAGAAGAGATTCTGGTGAATCGGGAGGGTTGGTTTGATGAGAAAGGTGACGAACTCAAATACTTTTATCGTCGGCTTGTCTGGAGCGCGATCGAGCAATACGTCCTGCCAAGATGGAAAGAGGCTGATGAGGAGTACGGAGGAGATGAGGCTATCACGACGTTTAGCGTGGATTACGATAATCTCAAATTGTGGCATGACGCGATCGAGGAATTGGTCGATCGTATTTTCTGGGACAGAGATTGGCTCGTAAATTCTGGCGATGCTGAAATTTTGGAGGATTCCCTAAGCGAAGCCGTTGGGCTAGAGGATTACTTCAGCGATCGACTTCCAGCCGTTAGCGTAGAGCAAGCAACTGCCGCTCTGAGTGAAATTCAAAACTGGAAGCTGTGAGAATTTTGACATTTAGAGTATTGAACAAAAGGATCTTCAACTTTCTTCACATTCATAGATTTTTCTCTGAAACTTCCAAATACTGATTACCCCCAAATTCTTCCAATCTTTGTCAAGAATTCCTAAAATTTCACGCTGGGGGTAAAGTTGGGGGTAAAGACTTTCAAAATTCGAGAAGCAAGCCTTAGAACCCTTTTATAGTCAGCATTCTAAAAACTAGACCTACTGATTTGTAATCAGCCGGTCGCAAGTTCGAGTCTTGTCACCAGCTTTCAACAAAATTAAGCATTTCACGCTCCCGGTAAGGCTTCTAGCCCTTGCTGGGAGCAGCTTTTTGGGAACCTCTAAAAAACGCGACGGTTATTTTTGGGTGAGTTTAGGTGAGAGTGTGACGCGGATTGTGATCCGGCTTGAGATCAGAAAAGTCACAAAAATTCAGTACTAGTGTCTTAACTGCCCCCTATGATTCTGAACGTCAACGCACTTCAGCAATTTGGAGATCGTTCATGTATACCAAAAATTCTTGACGAAAGGCAAAAGCGGGGTCAGTTCAAGTGAGCGATCGCCGTTGCACAAATTCCAGTTTCAGCAGCACTCCGGAACATTGGTCGTAAAACCGAAGCACATTGCTCTATTTGCTCTCATGCTGTGCGTTCCTCTAGGCTTAAAACTGGCTGTTCCAACATTGCTTCATCAAGCAGATCGAGCTAGATGGTTGGAGAAGTTTTATCCTCACAATCAATCTCTCGACACCGTTGAATCGATTCAGAACGGCATTTTGCGGCTCAAGAAACCAACTGGCGAAGTTGTGCGCGTGAAATTAGCGGGGTTAGTTTTGGATAAACCTTGGCAAAGTCAGGCAGAAGGAGTGATGGCGATAATTCCTGCCACAATCAGAGAATCGCCTTCTTCAGAGACATTAGGATCGCTCTATGTCTTAGAAGTGGCGTTACGGAGTGGTTCAGTGACCGAGAAATTTCTCAAGAAGCATCCGCAAGTGATTCGCGCGATCGAGATTCGCAGCGATCAAACATTAGCGGAATTACACGCAATTATTTTCAGAGCATTTGATCGCGAGGAAGAGCATTTCTATGAATTTCAATTGAAAGGCAATCGACCGAACGATCCGAATGCCGATCGCTATGGGTTGCCGAGTCCGTTACAGGATGAATCGGACTGATGGGCTAACTGGGGAGGTTGGCAGTACCCAAATTGGCGCATTAGGGTTAACCGTTGGGGAACCGTTTGGCTATTGGTTTGATTTTGGCGAGGATTGGTGGCATCAGGTGAGCGTAGTTGCGATTGCCCAGCCGCAACCCAAGACCAGCTATCCTCGGATTACTGAGCGAATTAGGGCGAGTCCACCTTAGTATGCTGAATTCTAGAATCGGTGCGATCGCTTTTCCGTAGGTGATGACTTTAGAAAGCGTTTAATCGTGAATGGCGCTGGAGAAGCTGCCTTTCCATGTCGTTTTTCTACAAATTTTCTACATTTCAATCGTCTTGGATGTAACGAAGTTCTCTAACGCCTCTCCGAATTCAGACCCATCATCAAATGGTTACTGTACGAATAAATAGTTAATTGCCACAAGGAAATTCAATTAGAACGGGACCTTCGGGAATAAATCGAGCTTGATAGTTGGTCTTTTTATTTTTACCTTGCAGCCTCCCGATCGCAATTGGAGTTTTCAGCCGCTCTAACTCTTGAACTTGCCAAAATCCCGCCCAAGTTGGACTATCGGTCACCGTCGATTTCGGTCGATGAATG
>JADEXW010000893.1 GCA_015206935.1 Pseudanabaenaceae cyanobacterium LEGE 13415
GTGATATTGACTGTGACTTGAATATCTTTAACAGTGCCAGTCTCATTGATCTGAATATCGCTCACAATCCCCGCTGAATTACCATCAGGAATCATCAGCATATTATTGTTTTCACTGGAAACCGATCGAGCAACCATCAAAGGAACTCTTCTTGCGATCGCGGCTTGAGTGGCTTTTGCTGCATTCACTTTCCCATACCCAAACCAATCACAGCGACCATTCGCATCATAGGTTCCTTTACGAAGTCCGAACTGTGGATCGGGATCAGAATCAACAATCTTATCTGCGGTTTGCTGTAAGATTTGCCGCACTTCTGGAGCGGTTAACTCTGGGTTTGCAGAAAGAACTAACGCGGCAACTCCAGCGACTAAAGGACAAGCACTAGATGTACCTCCGAATCCATAAGCAAAATCGCCTGCATCATAACCCTCATTCCCGCGTCGATCGTCGGTGACAATTCCCAATCCTCGCAGTGCCACACGCACTTCTGGAGGGGTTGCAACATAGCCAATTCCAGGCAGTCCCATTCCTGGAGGAGCATTGTTACTCGGCGCACAGATAGAGACTTCAGCACCCCAATTACTGTAAGCGGCTTTCTTGTTCAAGCTAGTAGAAGCGGAAACAGTCATCACATCGGGGTGAACTGTGAATCCTCCAAGCCAGTTGGTATTCCCGCTAATGGCGTTGTTTCTCCAGCCTGATTCATTGATTGTTCCATTCGTCGGACGATTTGCGTTTCCTGCCGCAAATAAAATCACACAGCCTTTTCCGTCTCGTCCTTGAGTTGCAGCACGAGTAATTGCAGCCCGTTGTCGGAGAGATAGCGGATAGTAAACCGCACTCGGGCCCCAACTACAAGAAATCACCGAAGCCCCTCGATCGACTGCCCATCCAAACAAGTCCTCGATCGTTTGATCATCTAAAAATCCAGTCGTCCGAATCGGCATCAATGCACATCCTGGAGCAATTCCCACTACACCAAATCCGTTTTCTTCGGCAACCGCAACACCCGCGCAAGACGTTCCGTGATCTTCGCCTGGATTGTCTGGATCAGGATCAAAATCTTTTCCTTTGAAGTCTCTAGGAGCAACGACTTTACCGATTCCCTGAAAGTCAGGATGATTTAGATCAACTGCATCATCCATGATGGCGACTGCAATCGATCGACTCCCGCGCGTAATGTCCCAAGCTTGTTCCGCGAACACATGAGAGCCAGACACTAAATCCTGTCCGCCTGTATGATTGAGATGCCATTGTTTCGGATAGAGCGGATCTGCTGGGCGATAGTATCCTTCTTGACGAACAATGATATTCGGTTCTGCGGTGAGAATCTCCGATCGGGTAATCAATCGATTTGTGATCTTCAGCGGATTTTCTGTCGAATTTGCAGTCAATTGAAAGACAAACGTATTCGGAATTTCAGGGATTTGTTTCACTTGTTCAAGCGCAAATTCTTGAGCGATCGAGTAAATCACTTCCGGTTTAACATTTGGATCAAATTGAATCGTGATCTGATTGGTTAGATACAGCTTTGAACCAGGATTATACTTGATTTGGTAAACATGACTTGCATAGTTCACCGTATCCTCTGATCGGACTTGATTCAGAACTTGATCTTTTTGAGCTGGATCAACAATAAATTCTGTTAATTGAGGCGGAGCAGCACCCGGATTGATCTGCACCGGAGCTTTATTGACGATATCCCAAGCCTCTTGTTTAGAAGTCGCATTCACCGCAAAGCGATCGTCTAATTTTTCCACGATCAATTC
>JADEXW010000228.1 GCA_015206935.1 Pseudanabaenaceae cyanobacterium LEGE 13415
AGACTCACCAATCCTCCTAGGTATAGGAAGAATCCGGGGAGTTTTGTCGGAAGTGCGATCGCCTGAAACATCACACCGGGTAGGAACATCAGCATCACAGTCAGGATGTTCAGGTAGTGGATTGTGCCAAAAGTTGCGTCTTGGACGATTGGAGTGAAAAAGCCGATCGATAACAGAATTAAGTTAATCAGCCGCCAAATGATTTTGGAAGGAGCGGACTTGCTCATGAACACTGGCATAAGAAAAGACTCACTGCTTTAGGATAACCACTGTTCTGAGCAATCGCCTTTAGAAGCTCAAGATTCGAGTAATTGCCGCATTCCAAGCCACCATTGTTCGCGCCCTTGCCTACGATGCCAATACCAATATTCACAGCCCCACAATAGAACGGGATCAAAGCCAATCTCCTGAACTCGATCGACAATTCCAACTGCCTGAAGTGGCGATGAACTTGGATACTCACTCTGTGCCACGGGAACCAGTTCATTCGGCTCCCAAGGTTCCGCTTGTGCTTCCGCGATCCAGCCCTCTTTACCCCATCGTTTCAACTCCGATCGCCAAGCTTTGAGCTTTTTCCAGTATTGCGGCTGTGCTTCCAAATAATTCGCACCGTGTGGAACTTTTGTATAAACATTAAATCCGATCGCATCCGCTAACCAAAGACTGGCTCTAAAGGCTCGATCGTCCTCTTCTCCTTGCCCATCTGGAAGTGTGATTGCATTCGTCAAAAGAATCTTTTGATCCGGACGAGCGTGCGATCGCACTAATTTCACTTCTTTTCTGACAAATGATTCACTCAGTGATCGACCATGCGTAATCTCGATCGTGGTAAATGGCTCATTCTCCACTTGCCAGTATTTGACTGCTGGAGCCGACTTCGTATGACTCACAACACGATCGAGCATCTTCAAGGTTAAATCTGCGATCGCGGGATCTCGATCTATCACTCGCGCTGTTTTCGTATCGTATTTCGATCGCATCCAGTCGGGGAAATGAAACTCTGGATATCGTGGAACCTTCATCCCGACTGCTAACGTGACTTTGATCCCACGTCGATCGCTTTCTTCAAGTAACCAATCGATCGTGCTGAAATCGAACTCATTCGGTCTGGGTTGGAGTTCATGCCAATACGCACAAAGCCGTAAGCGATCGAAGCCTAAATCGCAAATTTCTCGAAAAGCTTCTCGGTAATCTAGCCCAAGATACCAACACTGCAATTGGCTAAAAGTTGTGCCAAGGTTCGATCGTTTTGGAGAGACAAGATTGGGCAAAGTAATGCTTGCTCCTGCGCTGGTTGCCATTAGATTAAGAAAGCCGAATGTTGAAAGTGTGGTGAACTGTCTGCGAGTCAGATTTCGGGAAGCTCGATGAGGTTTCATGAATCGAAAGTATGATAACGAACTCAGCACTACACCCGAATGATTTTGAAAAATATTGCAATGATCCCGCGATCGCTTCAGTTGATATAGCAGTACCAAGCTCTAGTGAGGACACTTCGAGATTGCCCCCCAGCCCCCAATTCTGGGGGAGCAAGAGTCTTAAGTCCTCAGAATTGGGGGTTTGGGGGCGACTCTAAGGATGTCCCAATCTAAGCTTCTACTGCTATAGAAGAGCGATCGCAGTTGAACATAGGAATATTTTCTCAAAGAAAACTCAGGAGAAGCAAGTATATTATGATACTCAGACTGAGAAATGGACTGAATTTTTAAACACTAAAAAGCAGAGAGATTTTGTCCCTCTGCCGCTCGATTGATGTCAAAAATTTAGCTCTGGTCTGGCATCCTCATCGTTTCCCACCAACGATTGAGCGGGAAATAAACAACAGGTGCCCATAAGCTACTCAGAATCGCAGAACTGAGCGCAACAAATTGGTGATACGTCCAAATTTCGGAAAGAGAGCGATCCCCAATAAAACTAAACTGAAGTGCCGTAACCGTCTCTGAAATCACTGCCATCAGAAACACGATCAGCGCAACAGAAATAAAATCCTCTTGGACATATTTCTGCTTCTGAAGGCTCGCAGTTAACGCACCGACAATCATTAAACTCAGGGCATGAGTCGGCTCCGGTGCAGTCATCCCATCTTGCAATAAGCCGAGAATAAAACCTGCCATTGCCCCTTGCCAGACCACTCGCTTCACGCTCCAAGCCACGACCCAAATTAAGAGCCAATTTGGGCTAATTCCAGCCAGTTCCATTCCAGGGAATCGGAGCGGTAATAAGACGAGACAAAGCCAAACAGATACAACCGTGACCGCAACATTGAGAACGGAACGGGCGATCGGGTAAGTATCAACAAAGTTTTCGATCGCGCGAAGGGTCATGGTGTAGGACTCGGTGAGGCATCTGGATCGGGCGAAACAGTCGGATCAGGGGAAGCAGTCGCATCCGGTGAAGGCGCAATCGATGGAGCAGGTTTTGAAGGAGTCACAGGAAGCGGTTCTGCAAGCGCAGGGGAATGTGGATATATGATTGCCCATTCCAGATAGCTGATTGGGGCAATTAACTCGATCGTGGCTTCGGGAGCAGGGCTTTTTGTCAAATCCACCGATTCCACTCGCCCGATCGGGATTCCTGCGGGAAATAATTGGCTAAACGAAGAAGTCGTTACGATATCGTCTTTGCGGACATCAGGAACTTTTTCAAAAAATTCCATCACTGCTCGATTGCCTGTTTTGCCGCGTAGATTGCCCATAAAGCGACTGCGGCTAATCACAACTCCGACTCGACTCGATGGATCGCTGACCAAAAGAACGCGGCTACTGCTCGGAGTCGTTTGAATCACACGCCCGACTAAACCACCAGGAGCCATCACAACTGAGCCTTGTTTAACTCCATCGTTTGATCCCCGTCCCAGTGTAACTTGTTGCCACCAATGATCAGCGCTACGACCAATGACAGCAGCGGAAATGCCTTCGACTTTCTTCGATCGAGCGAGTCCCAGTAATTCTTCTAACTTCTGATTCTTACTCTCCAACTCGATCAAGCGCTGGCGCAATTCTGTGTTTTGAATATTCGCCAATTGATCGGGAGTCAGCGTCTTCGCCTGAAATGGACGAGTCAGCCACTGGTAAGTTTCCATCACAAACCCAGCTTGGGTCTGACGAATCAAAAAAGCCGTTCCTAATCCCAGGGTTGCTAGAGTAAATGGAATTCCAAATCGATCCCACCAGCGGCGCAATTCGTACATTCAGCGTTCTCAGGCAATAGACTGCATTGGTAACCCAGTCTCTACAGGTGCGAGACTATACATAGCTTCCACGCTTAATTGCGCCCAATCAGGACGAATCAGCGAGGTGGACGAGTGCTGAACACGCGCTCCAATTGCTTGAAGTTTTCTAACACACGACCTGTACCTAACACAACACAACTCAACGGATCAGCGGCAACGTGGACGACAATTCCGGTTTCGTGGCTGATCAGCGTGTCGATTCCTTTCAGCAGTGCGCCACCCCCCGCCAACATAATTCCTCGATCGATGATGTCCGCTGCAAGTTCCGGAGGAGTCCGCTCCAGAGTCCGCTTCACTGCATCGACAATGACCGATAACGGCTCTGACATACTTTCGCGAATTTCGGGCCCCTTAATCGTCACCGTTCGCGGTAGTCCCGATAATAGGTGCAATCCACGTACTTCCATCACGTCTTCGTCCGCAGCACTCGGATAAGCAGAACCAATTTGAATCTTGATTTCTTCGGCAGTTCTTTCCCCGATCACGAGGTTGTGAACTTTCTTCATGTATTGCACGATCGCGTCACTGAGTTCATCGCCTGCGACCCGAACGGATTCGCTCAATACCGTTCCTTGCAAACTTAGAACCGCAACTTCAGTCGTACCGCCACCGATATCGATAATCATGTTTCCGGTCGGTTCTGCCACGGGTAAACCTGCCCCGATCGCAGCGGCAACGGGTTCATCGATTAAGTACACTTCACGCGCACCTGCCTGCGAAGCCGCTTCCATGACCGCCCGACGTTCCACACCCGTTACACCACTGGGAATTCCAATCACTATCCGGGGAGAAACCAGAGCTTTTCCTTCGTGAACGCGCTGAATGAAGTGTTTGAGCATCAATTCTGCGGTGTCGAAATCGGCAATGACTCCATCGCGGAGAGGGCGCAGTGCGACGACATTACCAGGAGTCCGACCTAGCATCCGTTTCGCATCTTCACCGACGGCTAGGGGGACTTTTTCTGCCTGGTCGATCGCGACCACCGATGGTTCGGATAATACAATTCCTTTACCGGATACGTAAACCAGGGTGTTGGCGGTACCGAGATCGATACCCATGTCCCGTGATAGGGAGAAGCGATTGAAAAAACCCACTAGATTTTTGCCTCTTAAACTGCAATGAGTACGCTGAAGATTTCAATGCCACGCAAAGACGTTGATCGATAGTGGATCTTATTACAGTTTCGATGCCGAGTCTAGAGGAATCTAGAAGTTTCAAGGGGAGAAATACGGATTGCGCAAGCGGTTTAAGATGGATCTTCGATTTGATGGATAGATCGATTAATATAGAAGCGATCGATAAATTGAGTACAGGTGAACTATGAGCTTGAATGTGGTAACGCTCGTGGGACGAGTTGGCGGAGAACCCGATGTGAAATATTTTGAATCGGGCAGCGTGAAATGTCGGTTGACTTTAGCGGTAAATCGGCAGACTAAAAATAGCGATCAGCCCGATTGGTTTAATCTTGAACTTTGGGGTAAGCAAGCGGATGTGGCGGCGAATTATGTTCGCAAAGGAAGCTTGATTGGGGTGAAGGGATCGTTGAAGTTTGATACTTGGACGGATAAGAATTCGGGTGCGCCTCGATCGTCGCCTGTGATTTTAGTCGATCGACTTCAACTTCTTGGGTCGAAGCGCGATAACGAAGGCGGTGATGCTCCGGCTTATGAGGAAGATTTTTAGGAGTTGAATGGGGAAGGTGATTTTCCCACTGCATTTATTCAATCTGAATTTATCGAGCAAGCCGCTTCGTTTCTGGCGGCTTGTGCCCCCTAAATCCCCCAGAATGGGGGATTTAGGGGGCGAAGGATTTCAGCGATAACCGATCAATCGATATGTGTGTGTACGGTAGGGATGGAGAATTTAGGGGGCGATCCCAAGAGTATCCAGTACTAAAAAAGTTTATCGAATTCACGTTTAGATGCCTGGGGATTGAACGGGTAATCGATCGCGCATTCTTCCCCGGCGTTGTTCCATTCGTTGGGCAAATCGTTGCCGTTGTTCTGGCGTTAACACATTCCGAATCTCTAACATGCTATTGAATTGAGCATCCGCAACCTTAGTTCTCAATTCTTTGACTTGGCGGAATTTTTCGCGAATTTGATCATCACTTGCTGATCCCGCCATTAATGTACGGAGTTCTTGTTGAGCTTGACGAGCGGCATCTCGATCGCTCTTCATTTGATCCCGATAGCGCGATCGAATCTGCTGAATCCGATTCAGTTGATCCGGTGACAAATTCAATTCCCGCAACAATCCCATCTCACCGCGTCCAGGACGATCGCTCGGTGAGGGAGCTTGAGCAATCACATCATTCGATTGTCGGAAGTCGATCGCTCTTAATACCGCTGCACTTCCAACGACTACGAAAATAGTAGACGCGACCACGATCGCAACACGACGCAACATAAAATCAAACTCCTAATTCGCAGTAGATTCGATAAAGGCAAGATAATCTCCGGTCGTGTCGCTCGTACCATCGACCACGGTTGACCAATTACTTTCTAGATAAGCTTCTAGAGCAGGATCAACAGAGGGCGATCGAGCAGGTTGAGCAATGATCACGCCGATAAATGAGGCAGCAATTCCCGCCATGAAAAGCACGATCGGACGAGGAACGGGGGAGCGTTTTGGTAGAGACTGAATGATTCGATCTTCTAAACCTGGTGAAGCGGCAGGGGGATACGATCGATAGCGACGAAGAAAGCTTGTGAGATCCTCGTCATCTTCTGGGTGGGGATTCATAATTGGACTCCTTGACGATCGAGAAATTGACGCATTGCCCCTCGTGCATGAAACAATCTTGATTTCACAGTGCCGACGGGAATTTCTAAGATTTCCGCGACTTCTTTTTGTGGCATTCCTTCGAGATCATGCAGAACTAAAATTGTGCGGTGATCAAAGCTCAATTCTTTTAATCCTCGCATGACAATATCTTCGTAGTGTAACTGGATCAGATCGGGGGCTTCTTGCTGCTTCGGTGCATGTTGGGTCAGAGCTTCTAAACGCGATCGACCTTTTGCTGCTGCTTGTCGATAGTCCGATGCCACATTCCACACAATGCGATATAGCCAGGTTGAGAACTGGGAATTTTGGCGGAATTTCGGTAAGCCTTTCCAGACTCGGAGGAACACTTCTTGAACGAGATCATCGATCGCATCCGCATCACAGAGTTGATAGAGCAATGCCCGGACGCGATTTTGGTAGCGCCTGTAGAGACGGCGAAAGCTGTGAGCGTCTCCCGCAACGCAATCCTTGATCAATTCGGATTCAGATTGATCGGGAGAATTCGATGAAGCTGCTTGCACCGAGAAGATTGAACTAATCCAAGAAATTGATGCCGTTGTCACTGGTAGGAGTGCCCTTCAATTCAAGATACTGCTTAGACTGCCACGAATTGAAAAAGGTTCAATCTCACTAGAATTGGTTAAACTTGTACAATGAACTGTACAACTACGAAAATATGAACATTGTTTCTTTTAGTGAAGCGAGAAATAATCTCAAGGATGTACTGGATCGAGTCATTGAAGATGCAGACTACACAATCATCACGCGGCGAGATGCTGAGGATGCGGTAGTAATGTCGTTGGAGTCATTTAATAGCTTGATGGAAACAGTTCACCTTCTGAAATCTCCTGCAAATGCCGCACATCTAGAGCGATCGATTGCTCAATACAAGCAAGGAAAGGTAGTCGAACGGAATCTAATTGATGAGTAGAAAGCTGGCTTGGACTGAAGAAGCGTGGAACGATTATCTCTACTGGCAAAGTCAAGATAAAAAAACTTTGAAGCGAATTAATAAACTGATTCAAGAAACACTCCGATCGCCGCTTGAAGGAATTGGAAAACCAGAACCTCTTAAAGAAAATTTAGCTGGCTTCTGGTCACGCCGAATCGATGATGCCAATCGGCTAGTTTATGCTGTTGACGATCACTATCTCACAATTATTGCTTGTCGATACTACTACTCTGATTGAGAAGTTCCAATAACTACACCGCTAGGATTAATCCACATGACATACGATTGAGAAGAAGAAAATGGTTTTTCTAATCTATGTCTGCTTCGTCTCAAGTCGTTTTAATTACGGGTGCATCGGCAGGAATCGGAGCCTCACTCGCACAACTGTTAGCCGATCGCTTTCCTGGAATTAAATTGATTCTGGCGGCTCGGAGTGTGGATAAGTTAGATCGAATTGCCGATCGCGCTCGTGAATCTGGGGCGGAAGTGCTGACAGTGGCGACGGATATGGGACAGCCGGAACAGGTGCAAGCACTGGCGCAAACTGCGATCGACAAATTTGGGCGCGTGGATGTCTTGGTGAATAACGCGGGATATGGGCAGATGGGCCCGATCGAATTGGTTCCGATCGATTTAGTACAGCGGCAGTTTCAGGTGAATGTAATTGGTGCGATCGGACTGATTCAAGCGTTGATTCCGGTAATGCGCGATCAAGGTGGCGGCAAAATTATCAATGTCAGTTCGCTTGGGGGACGGATTGCGTTTCCGTTTTTTGGATTGTACAGTGCTTCTAAATTTGCGCTCGAATCGTTGAGTGATAGTTTGCGACGGGAATTAGCACCGTTCAATATTCGGGTGAGTGTGATTGAACCGGGCCCGGTGACGACAGAATTTTTTGAAGTGGTTGAACGTGAAGTCGATACCACGATGCCCGATGGGAAGAATACACCGTATCGAGCGGCGTTTGAGAATCTTGGAAACTTAGATAAACTAACAAGAAGTCAGGCTTGGAGTTCGGAACGAGTCGCGGCTGTGATCCTGAAAG